>DATGXP010000583.1:0-3223 GCA_035298845.1 Chitinophagales bacterium | reverse complement strand
TCTGTCTTTGCGGCAACAGATAAATTTAGCTAACCTTAGCGCTTCAAATCTAAGCAATGCAAAAGTATCCGGCAGTTATACTGCATAAAAATAAAACACAGGCAGTTAAGCGTTTTCACCCATGGGTGTTCTCCGGTGCAGTAAAAAGCCGCGAGGGAAATCCCGACCAGGGTGATGTGGTAGAAGTATACTCTGAAACAGGTGAATATCTTGGGATTGGGCATTTTGGCACCGGCAGCGTAAGCGTGCGTATCTTCTCGTTTGATAAGATTACATCGCTGGACGAACTGTGGAGGCAAAAGCTGATGAATGCTTTTATGCTTCGCCGCAATATTGGGTTAACCGAAAGCAAAATAACGAATGCATACCGGCTGGTAAATGCCGAAGGCGACGGTGTGCCGGGGCTGATTATAGATTGGTACAACGGCACGGCTGTAGTACAATGCCACAGCAAAGCCATGCATGCCGAAAAGGAAAAGTTTGTAGAAATATTAAAGCAAGGCTACGGCGACCGACTTCATGCTGTATATGACAAAAGCACCGCCACCATGCACCATAAACCCGGCAGCGAGGGCGACCTGGCTGCCGCGGCTAAACAAAGCGATGGCTACCTGTACGGAGCCCCGCAGGAAAAAATAGCCTTAGAGAACAACCATAAGTTTGCCATAGACTGGGTGCAAGGCCAAAAAACAGGTTTCTTTATAGACCAGCGCGATAACCGCCAGTTGCTGTATAAATATGTGCAGGGCAAAAAAGTATTGAACACGTTTTGCTATTCGGGAGGGTTTTCGGTATATGCGCTAAAGGCGGGGGCTACGCTGGTGCACTCGGTAGATAGTTCGGTAAAGGCTATTGACCTGACCAATGAAAATGTAAAGCTAAACCAGTTGGAAGGCACACACCAATCGTATGCCGAAGATGTGTTCGACTTCATGAAAGCCTCGAACGAAGAATATGATGTAATTGTGCTTGACCCGCCGGCATTTGCCAAGGGCCAATCCGCGCGCCATCATGCCATACAGGCCTATACGCGCCTGAACCATGCTGCTTTTAAGAAGGTAAAGAAAGGTGGCATTGTGTTTACCTTTAGCTGCTCGCAGGTGGTAGACCGCGAAATGTTTACCGGCGCAGTAACCTCAGCAGCTATAGACTCTAAACGGAATATCAAAGTGCTTCACCACGTATCTCAACCCGCCGACCACCCGGTTAGTATCTTTAACCCAGAGGGGCTTTACCTGAAGGGCATGGTGGTGTATGTGGAGTAACAACACGATGCCCGCATCGGCAATATTATCAAAGAGACCAGCTTAGTAATGTATAAGGTGCATGATTCTCCCAATCAAAAGCGGCTAACCCAATTGTGTCCAAGGCTCATGCAAGCTTTGTTAAGATGACTCCCTCGTTTTGAGTTTAGAGTGGCTTGCAGCGTTCTGATAATAATTGATAGCCCTCCATTCTTATATTAAGGATATTGCTGCATGCATCTCCCAATGGTAATTTTATGAAAGTGCTGGTATCATAGTAACCGGCTATCCTTTTATATTTATAATTCAATATATTTAAGTGTAAAATCACTAAAAAATGAAGCATAGAACTATTATAGCAAGCATGTTACTTGTCTGCACAATTATGTTTTCAGTCTCGGGTTGTAAAAAAGGAAACAATCCGCTTAAAGAATTCGAAGGTACATACACGGTAAATTATCATGAACACAGTACCGTATCAGGAGCGCCGCCACCCAGCGGTGTATGCGATAGCAGTGGTATTATGACAGTAACATTAGAAACTATTGACGGTGATGATACCCGCCTAAAGTGTATATTAGAACAATCGAAGCTATATTGCCAAAGCCAAAACTTACATCTGTGGTGTTTTGCTGCTTTCACCAATAGCACGGGGCAACTTAGCGGCAGCAATTTTGTTGAATTTTGTGACGGAGTAACGCAGGTAACAGTAAACAGCAGTACCCTTACGGTAGCAGGCCCTGCGATTAGCTGCAATGTAAATTATGGCTACATGCCCACAAACACAGGGCCCACCCTGCCTACTGGCTTTGATTTTGAGGGTACAAAAAATTAAAAACAGCTACCCCGATTTTGGCAAAAACTGAAAATTGCTGCCTAAGGTAAAAAGGCTGATGGAAATCATAGAGCAGATAGCATCAGACATCTACTATAGCTATATTAGTGCATCTAAATATGTTATGCCCACTTCAAAAATACCCGGTCTGCTGCGGTTTGCGATTTATTACGCCATTGGAATTTTTGCAGCAGGATTTATCTTAGGTACTATACGCACCATAGTTTTACTGCCGGTAGTAGGCGCACTGTCAGCCGTGTGTATAGAGATTCCGTTAATGTGGCTGGCCTCGTGGTTGTATGCCCACTATTTGACTAAGAGACTAAACCTGAGCCGTTTATGGTATTGGCGACTGCTGTCAGGGGCTATCGCATTTACAATACTTATGGCAATAGAGGTAAGCGTAGCATTGTTTATTTTTAGGCAATCAACGCAATTCCTGGTGAAGGGTTGGCAAACTTTACCGGGCCTGTTGGGTTTACTGGCACAAATAGTTTTTGGTTTTATCCCTTTAGTGCAGAGCTGCCTGCTGCCGTTGGATAGCGCCACAGGTGAGCAGTATGAGTCTTAACTTTTTTAGTTCAATGAATTGTATGTGAAGATTAAGTTTTCACCAAAATCTACTGTCGATTTAGATGAGCAGAAATGCATTTAGCTTGATAGGTTTTATTCTTTGTAAACAAAACCAGCGAATCGGAATGAGCGTGTTTAATTAAACTGTCACCAGGGCTTGCAACGTTTAGAAAAAACTTGTCCCTGTTGGGGGAATCAAATTCAATCTTTACACCATAATACAATGGCTCATTAACTCCTTCCATAATAAAGCCTCTTTTGTTATTAATGTATCTAATTCTGCCGTTTAGCTCTACCGCCTGAAACTGAATAGCATTTTCCTTAGCCTTTTTGAAATATGCTTCTTCATCAAAATACGTATATCGATACATAATAATAGACCAGCATATAGCGCATAATGCCAGGGCTACGTATACCGGTTCAATTTTGGGTCTTGCCATTAGCATGCAAAAATACCATTCTGCAACTATGCAATAAATTCCATAACCAGACATAAGCGCCGCACTTATAACTGTTGGTTAAAACCTACGGCAGACATGATAAGGGGGCGGTATCTTTTGGATGCGGACTA
>DATGXP010000582.1:0-7816 GCA_035298845.1 Chitinophagales bacterium | reverse complement strand
ATGCCATAAATGTAAGTAAGCGCTATTAAGCCTCTTTTGTTTTTGGGAAGGTCCACACCTGAAATACGTGCCATTCTTTATTGATTGGTTTATTGATTTTTAGAATTAACCCTGACGTTGTTTGAACTTAGGATTCTTTTTGTTGATGATGTAAACCACCCCATTGCGTCTTACAATTTTGCAATCCACGCTTCTTTTCTTTACTGATGCTCTTACTTTCATAACCGGGTTTTATTTGCTGTTTATATTCTTATCTTATACTAACTACTTGTATCTGAATGTTATTCTTCCCTTGTTCAGGTCATAGGGGCTCATTTCTAACTGCACCTTATCACCAGGCAAAATCTTAATATAGTTCATCCGCATCTTTCCCGAAATGTGAGCAATTAACTCGTGTCCGTTCTCTAACTTCACTCTGAACATAGCGTTGCTTAGCGCCTCTGTTATTGTTCCGTCTTGCTTGATTAGGTCTTGTTTTGCCATTCAGTTTTTTGAAAAATACCCACTACCCCCTTAAAAAGGGAACGCAAAAGTAGAATTTCCTTACACGTTTCCAAATATTTCTCTGGGAAAAAAGTATAAGTGTATATTGGATAGTATAGAGTGCCTGTTTTATGGCAAAGATGGTTGTTTTTGCTTAAAAATGCCTTATTTGGAATAAATGCTATTTGCCGGCTGAGGCTGGTTTTGAGTAGCTTACATATATATAGTATCCAAAGCAAACCAATTGTACGAAACAGCTGCCAAACATCCACCAGCGTGTATGAGGGTGTCCCTAAAATCCAGATTTTGAAAAAGTGTCCCCCTTTGATATTTGTAATTATTTGATTTTGAGGAAATTATGCCTTAAGGGTGTCCCTGACATGAATTTTTAAGGGTGCCAGCTGTGAGGTTTTCCAAGTTTTAGATGACTTAGTATTTGTAATTGATTTTAATTGTACTTGTCAAAAAATTATATTTTAGCACCATGTTAATTCAAACTATCGTTTGTTGCTGTTGTTGTTCTCCCACAGGGGAATGAATAGCGCTTTTGATGCTTTGAACCATTAATGCACAAAAATATTCGTAACCCTTCGCTTAAACCCGAGGGGTTTTTTATTTGTTAAAACTTAAACCTGTATATGAGAATTGAGCCTTCGCCCAAAATTGATTTTAGCAAGCTGCCCAGCCGGGCGGTTATCTATAAATTTACCGATGAGATAATAGACCTGCTGTTTCCTATCGAGTCTACCTTTACTTATCACTACGAGGTGGCCGATGAAAAGGAGGAGCGCCTGCACCGCACGCTTAGCGAAATTTTGCAGCCTATAAGCAGCCGTTACCAATTGGATGCCGCCAGCATAGTGCAGCGGTTTTTTGATAGCCTGCCGACAGTGTATAATAAACTGATACAGGATGCCGAGTTCTTTTTAAAAAGCGACCCGGCCGCAGAGAGTATAGAGGAGGTAATTATAGCCTACCCGGGTTTTTATGCCATTACGGTTTACAGGCTGGCGCATGAGCTTAGCAAGTTAAAGGTGCCTATAGTGCCGCGGGTTATCACCGAGTATGCGCATAATAAAACGGGCATAGATATACACCCCGGTGCCAGTATTGGCAGCCCGTTTTTTATTGACCATGGCACAGGTGTGGTAGTGGGCGAAACCACTATAATAGGCAACCATGTAAGAATCTACCAGGGTGTAACACTGGGGGCGCTTGCAGTGCGCAAAGAAAGTGAAGGGGTAAAGCGCCACCCTACTATAGAGGATGATGTAATTATATATGCCGGTAGCTGTATACTGGGCGGCGATACCAAAGTGGGCCGCAGCAGTGTGATAGGCGGCAATGTGTGGCTGGTGAACAGTGTACCCCCGCTTTCGGTAGTGTACCACCGCAGCGATGTGGTAATACGCGACAAATCGGAGATGACTACAGTAGTAGATTTTGTTATTTAAAGAAAATGTAAACTAATTTTAAACCGGCAGATGAGTTGTTTAATTACTTTTCGGCCACTAAACACAAACCATATAAAATGAAAGCGAACAGTATTTTAGAAACTATTGGTAACACCCCGCACCTGCGTATCAACAAATTATTTGGCAACCACGAAGTTTGGATAAAGCTGGAGAGGCAGAACCCGGGTGGTAGTATTAAAGACCGCATTGCCTTATCGATGATAGAGGATGCCGAAAAGAAGGGCCTGCTAAAGCCGGGTAGTGTAATTATAGAGCCTACATCGGGCAATACCGGTATAGGCCTGGCTATAGTGGCCGCTGTAAAGGGCTACCAACTTGTATTGGTAATGCCGGAGAGCATGAGTGTAGAAAGAAGAAGATTGATGAAGGCTTATGGTGCTACGTTTGAACTTACGCCCCGCGAAAAAGGAATGAAGGGTGCTATTGAAAAGGCAAAGGAACTGGCTGATGCCACACCTAACTCGTGGATACCATCGCAGTTTGATAACCCGGCTAATATAGATGTGCATGTACGCACTACAGCCGAAGAGATATTAAAGGATTTTCCCGAAGGGATAGATTACCTGATAACCGGCGTAGGTACCGGTGGCCACATTACGGGCCTGGCCAAAGCACTAAAGGCAAAGTTTCCTCAGCTTAAAGTGTTTGCGGTAGAGCCTGCGGCATCGCCGGTAATAAGTGGCGGACAACCCGCCCCGCACCCTATACAGGGTATAGGTGCTGGGTTTATACCCGGCAACCTGGATACCAGCCTGCTGGATGGGGTAATACAAATTACTAAAGAAGAGGCATTTGACTATGCACAGCGCGCTGCCAAAGAAGAGGCTTTGTTTGGTGGAGTGTCGTCGGGTGCTACATTGGCGGCCATTGCCAAAAAGCTTACAGAGGTACCTGCAGGCAAAAGAGTGTTAGGATTTAACTACGATACCGGCGAGCGTTATCTTTCGATAGAAGGCTTGTTTGAGCTATAAGCAGAAAATAGTTAATAGTAAACAGGCAATAGATAAACACAAACGCCATCCAATCAGGGTGGCGTTTGTGCTTTAGGAGATGCCGGCATTCGTATTTCTGGTTCTTCTGGAGAGGCCAGCATGGCGTCTCTACGTTATGGCAAATAGAGGTTATGTCCTCTCTTGCTTTTTTTTACTTTCGGAGCACCAATCCATCCATGAAAGTTTTTCTACCTGTACGCCACTTTTTGAAAATCTACATCTCGCTGGCGTTTTTCTTTATAATACTGGTAATAGGCACGGCGGGGTTCATGCTTATAGAGAACTACACGTTTGTAGAGGCTTTTTACATGACGGTGATAACCTTGTCCACTGTTGGTTTTACCGAGGTACATGCCATGGATAATGCAGGCCGGATATTTACCAGCATATTGATACTGGCCAATATTGGTACGTTCACTTATTTCCTTACCCAGCTATCTAATTATTTTTTAGATGGCGAGTTTACCCGAACTTATAAAATGTATAAGATGAAAGAAGCAATAGACAGCCTGCAGGGCCATGTTATTATCTGCGGCTTTGGCCGCAATGGCGCTGAAGCTGCGCGCATACTAAGCAGCAACGGTAAAAAATTTGTGGTGATAGAGAAAGTAGAATCGCGGAAAGATGACTTATCCTTTAGCGTGCCTTTTATAGTAGAGGATGATGCTACCCGCGACGAAACACTGCTGCACGCGGGTATAATGCATGCCGATGCACTGATTACCACGCTGCCCGATGATGCAGATAATCTATATGTGGTACTTACTGCACGCGAGCTAAACCCTGGCATTAAAATAATCAGCCGTGCCTCTAACAATTCATCGGTAAGGAAACTGAAAACGGCCGGGGCTAATAATGTAATAATGCCTGATAAAATAGGAGGGGCCCATATGGCCACACTGATATTAAGCCCCGATGTAAAGGAGTTTGTAGATATGATGAGTACTCAATACAGCGACTACTTTACTATAACCGAGGTGGAGAGCATGCGCGATATGTCTTTACAAGAGCTTGATTGCTGGAAAAAAACCGGCGCTACGGTGCTTGGTTTGAAAGTTCAACCCGGGGAATACTCGCTTAACCCTACACCCCAAACTGTGATTAAACCCGGTAACCGGTTAATTGTAATGGGGAGTAAGGACCAGATAGAAAAAGTAAAAAACCTGGTGCGCTAAATAGAATTGCGCTAAAACAAAAAAGGGCTGCTTGAACAAGCAGCCCTTTTTTGTTTTATGTATAATCTATTGTTACCTGATGATGGCCATTTTGCCAAATCCTTTCTTGAAATACTTATCGTAGCTCATGCTCATCTTTTCCATTTCTTTATCCTCTAAACGGGTAGCTACATGGTAAAAATAGATACCGTTGGCCAGTAAATCGCCGTATTGGTCGCGGCCATCCCAGGCATATTCGGTAATGTTTCTGCCTATGTGAAGCGGGCCTAACTCTTCCTTAAATACTTCTTTTACCACCGTGCCCTTAATATTCATTATCTGAATTTTGAAAACATCGGGCACTTCGCTACCGGTTATGGTAAACACAAATTTGGTAGAAGTAGTGAATGGGTTAGGGTAGTTAAGCACATTGGTAACCATAGCCTTGGTAATTACTTCAAACGATATTTTATAATCGAAGAAAGTAGCCGGTGTACCCTGAAAACGCGCATCGGTAGTAGCACTGTTGTTGCCGCTACGGTCGCGGTTTTTAATAAGCAGCTCGTAGGTGCCATCGATAGTAAACACCGGTTTCAGCTCCACCTGCGCTTTATTACTTACAGCCACCGTGTTAGAGTCGGCCGGATAGAATTTCATAATAACATCATCGTATATCATTTTGGTTGGCTCTGCCGCTCCCGGATATTTAATGTATACATCTATCAGGTCTGAATTATTCAGTGCCAGGTATTTGTTTTCATCTTTCAGAGTTATTAAGATATTAGGCTTGGCCGAAATAATATCGCCATTGAGAATGTGCTGGTTATCGAAAGTAACGTCCAGCAATGGATTTATCTTATCGCCGGTTACATTAAAGTTAAGCTCTGCAATGTTGTTAAAGTGGTATTGTTCTATCTGGTCGTTATCGGGGTTAGCTTCTATAATGACGCGGTTAAGCCCTAAGTAATTATTGGCCGTAACAGGTTGATCGAGCACGAGCATCATTGTTTGCAAGCCAGGCAATGAATCGAAACGAATATTAAAATTCATATTGTTAAGGAATGCATCGCGTATAACAAACTTAGTAAGCATGCTATCCATAGATACCTCGGTAACGTTCTCCAGCGGAATTTCTAAGTGAAAATTAGAGCCCTGTATAACGTTTGGAGTGTAGTTAAGTGTAGCTACCGCTGCAGGGTTAATAGCAGCCTCTGGTGGTTTTTTGTAAAGCACACGCCAGTAATAAAGCTGTGTAGGTGTGTATTGGGTGGCATCTACGGTGCGCAGTCGCAACCTTAAATAGGGATACATGATTGGGTCTATTGTAGGGCCACCATTGTAGAACAAATTATTGGCAGCGCCGGTGGTCATTAACAGGGTTTCTTCTCCATCTGCCTTAACACCTATAATCTCTAATGAATCCTGGTCGGTATTAATACCATTTAAGGCTTGCCGCTGCCAATGTACGCTACGCCATTCTACTGCCGGGCCAATTTTAGGAGATATAAAATTACCCTGGAACCAACTGCCGGAAAAATTAAAAGACGTATCTATAATGGAGTAGGCCCCATTACTAGTAGCAAGAAAACTCTGGTAATTAGGATTACCCTTTTGCGAAAAATATACCAGGTGGCCATTTACAGCACCGCTGGTAAATGGTTGTGCCACAAGGCCTATTTTACCCAGAGCGGTTACCAGCGTAGGGTCCCAACTGGTATAATAAGGGAAGTTGACTGAATAGACCAATACATAATAGCCATTAGGTATTGTATCGATAAACTCATTTATTTCAGTAGCCCACGATTTGCCGGTTATTGGGTTAGTGCCGGTGGTAGGGAAATCGAAACCAGGCTGGTCACCTTTGCCCACACAATGAACATTTTCCATGTCATCGCCCATATTATCACTGTTGTAGTTGTGGCTTATCCATGGCAAACCGGTTACGGGGTCAATTACAGCAAAAGTAAGCCCGCCACTGTAATAACCACAACCGCCCATACGGAACCGGTACTCGTTGTAATTGTTGTAATCCCAACCCAGGGTTTCGTAGTCTACGTTACCGCCCACTGCATTTGCTACACCGGTGCGGACGTGTATGTTATTGAGGTTGGTAGGGAATTTGAAAATGCGGTCGGCAGAATCTAACCGGATGTTCTGGTAGGCATCTTTTTGATACTGGAAAAGATGCGATTGGTTCCAGCCCGGGTATTCGCCCTTTAAATAGATAAAGCTGCTGTAATGCCATGCGGCCCCGGCTGAATCTTTCTTAATACGCCAGTAGTAAACAGTGCTATCGTTAGGATACAGGGCGCCATCGGTTTTCCAGTGAATAACGCCCCCTACCTGTGTAACAAAAGTTTCTCTGAACAGGGAATCGGCCGGATTAAATAACTCGGAAGTATCAATTTGTATGCGGTAAGTGCGCATCGGGGCAAAAGGGTTTACCGTAGATGCTTTTAGCGTAACGCCGGTATCGGGCACAATAGCAAACTCGTAAGGGTAGATAGGGATTACATCGTCACTTTGAATATAGGTGGTAAAAGGTGTTGTAAGTGTATTGTTGCACTCTATCATTTCATCGGCGGCGTTGCCGGCATCTACCGTTACATCAAACAGGTTTTGACCATACCCAAGAGTAGAAACGCTTACGGGCACAGTGAAATGTATAGTATCTTTAAAAAACGGAGCTTTCATTTGCTGCGTGAAGTAGTAATACACCGGATTGTTGTTGGCATCAAAAACCGTTCTCTTTAGCGTTACTGTAATATTGGCCCTCTCGCGGGTAGTGTCGCCGGGTTGCACCACCGTGGTTTTTATAAATGATTTACCAAGGTTAGTTACTACTACATTTACATCAAATGAATTGGCACCCGGGTCGATAGTAAGCGGTGTGGTAAACACAGAAGAAGCCTCAATAGCAAAATCGGGTTTTGGGTATTGGTTTGGTTTTAAGCCCGGGTCTCCATGCAGGGTCATTTCGTAGGCTATCTCGGCGGTATAGTCATCTATGGCCGGGTTTTGTTGCGAGAAAAGGTCTTTGAGTGTTTGCCTGAAAGCATCGCCCAGTGGCTGGCTGTATCTGTTTACACATGTGTTTTTATACAACCTATCAGAAAAATTATTTAACCCGCTTGATACCGAAAGGCTGGAGGTAGCCATAAAAGCGATAGCGCCTCTATCGGGCCCCAGCACAAAACGCTCGCTGTAGCCTTGCCCTTCATCGTGAATGAAACCTGAGAAACACCCGTTGGATAAAATAATAGGAAACCGTGGAGAGTTGGTATAGTTTTCAGGCTCATCTATGCTAAAATCGAACGCACCGGTAGCGGAGTGGCCAAAGAAAGTTATCCAGCTGGCGCCCGCGTTTATTTTATCGCGTATTACCTGCGATAAGCTTACATCAATGGGGTTGTTGCTGGTTTTAGAGAAAGAAGTAACCGTACCGCCCCATAACGAGTCCTCTACTATTTTGCGGTAATTATCTACATAATATTTAAAAATGAACTGCTCAGATGGGGTGGTGCCGCCGCTAAAGTGCAATACATTTTTTTGCCACTGTTTTTGTGCCAGGCTGTTTAAGCAATCAAAAGGTTCGTTCTGTATTTCTTCGTATTTCTTCACCTTAGCCAGATAATCGCGTACGTGGGCTACTGTGCTGGCAGCCAGTCGGCCTATAGCTACGCATGGGGTATCACTTTCGCGACTTGCGGCC
>DATGXP010000581.1:0-5787 GCA_035298845.1 Chitinophagales bacterium | reverse complement strand
AAAGCCAGACCGTAAAAACGAGAAGGACTTTGAGGAGGCTGTATCTGGCAGCGACCTGGATATACCTGGCTCGGAGACTAACGAAGGTCATGAAAACGGTTTAGAGGACGAAGAGAATGACTTTTATAGCCTCGGGGGTGATAAAGCGTAGTTTACTAAATGGTGAATGCACAAAGGCCGGAACATTGTTCCGGCCTTTGTTATTTACGGTGCCAGCATATATTATTCTCCGCTGGCGATATTTACATCGTAGTATACATTTGCCCCTGCGTTATTTGCAAAAGTATTAGCCGTTTCTATATCAGCGTTAAACAAAGTGGTATTGCGCTGAATGTAAATACCATAAGATGCGCTGTTGGTTATTGTGCAGTTGCGAATATCTACCTGGCTTCCTGCGCTGGCGGTTCCCATTAAGTTTATCATTCCATGATTGCTCTGGGTATTGCCGCCGCCGCTTGTAATGGTGCAATATTCAAGTTTGTTAGTTGAAGATGTGCTGCCTTTGAAATTTATAGAACTCCAGATGCCTGCTGTATTGAACGCGCCGGTAAGTATAATGGGTTGCGCGGCTGTGCCAACCGCGGTAAGCGTGCCACTGCCATTAATGCCATCTATAGTTAACTGGCTGCCATTATTCATATATACGCGTACCCCAGGTTCGATTTTTACCGCATTGCCTGCGGTTATTGCTCCGGTTAAAGCATACGGTAATGCTATGTTTTTTAAGGTTACGGTTTGCTCAACCGGGCTGTTTTCGTAACCTGTTAGTTCAATAAACTGTTTACCGTTATTGGTGTATGTATTGCTGCCATTTAAAAATGAAGTGTTAGCCACATATACCGATATTGGATAACTGGTATTGGTTGTAATTGTGTTACCATTAAAGTTAAGTAGTTGTGAGCCTTCGCTTACCAAAATGCCTACGTTATCGCTTGTGGTTATAGTACTGTGGCTGATTTCTACAGAAGCAGGATGGTTGGTTTTAGCAACTACAACGTTGGCCCGGCCATACGGGCTAGTAGTACTACCACCTTCTTTTATTACGCAATAAGATAGTACATTTGCTGCGTTATCGCTCAAGTATGTAATTCCGTTCCATGCGCCGCGCTTGCCCGATTTGGATATAAAGTAGATTTCTTTGCCCCCGCTACCTATGGCAGTTAAGGCGCCACCCGGGTTTACTACAATACCGGCTCCATCTTCAAACATTATTGTTACGCCCGGTTCAATTGTAAACCTGCCTTGGTTAATGTATAAAGTGTTACTGATAATATAATCTACACCATTTACGCGGTCTGTAAGTGTGGTAGGGGTACTTACTGACGTATAATCTATTCTTTGGGCCTGAGAGGCATCGGGCCTGTATGCAGCAATATTATTCAGGTTTTCATCGCTACGCTTGGTGCACGAAGAAACAGATAGGAATAAGAGAGCCGCCATTACGATTTTTATTTCTGAGACACCACAGCGGATGTTTAAAAGAAAGGAGTTGAAATTTTTCATAAGTCTTAATTTTTATTGTTTCACAATCACATACTCTGCATAGAAAAAAGCCCGCCAAGTTTTATTATGCTGTTTAACATGTAGTTGTGGTGATAAGCGCTGTTTTTTGTGTAAACGTGTCCCCAATAAGAGGTGTTTATTTTCTCATAACTTTTAGTTTTTATACGCTACATACTTTTTTAATAAAGTCTTTTACCTATAGCCTATACTGTTTTAGCTATAGAAAACAGGCTATTGTTAACTGGCTTATGTTTTGTTTTAGGGGTAGTATGAAAAATATGATACATGAAAAAGTTTTTACCCTTAGTGTTATTGTTGGTCACCAGCTATGTGTTGAGGGCCCAGGATTTGTGCTACGAGCAACAGTGTTTTTCTGCAACTGTTAACGATACATCTTTCCAATTTAGAGATTACTGGCCTTTGAGCGCCACACTAATCAGGCAGCAGGCATCTATGGATGGGCGAGTGCCCGCCCGCAGCGTTATTACCATTGTTTTAAGCGGCCAAACTTATCTGGACGTAAACGGGAAGCAGTTCAATGAAGGCATTCAGTTTGAAATACTGTATGAAGACATTAAAGAGGGCGAGCCAGAAGTATACACTGTATCGCTGCATTACGGGTCTGATTTATATTCTGTATTAAAAAAGGAAGGGTCGTTAGTAGTTACCGATCTGAAACCTGAACCCGGCCAACAGGCTTTTCGCATTTCGGCGGTCTTTAATTGTAAGATGCGCAGTTGGGCTGCAGCTTACGAAAAGAAGGAAGATGTTGTATTGGAGGGGAAAATCCAGAATGTTCTGGTGAATGTGCCTGGATGGATGGTATCTAAAAAATAGACAAACAAACTACAGCTGATAACAGAGAACTGCCAGCACAATGCTGATTTTGTTACAAACAGCGTTGAAGGCGAATCATTAAAGCCGGCGATGCCGTAAAATTATACAACCAACAACACAATGTATCGGCGAAACTACTTCGCCTCAAAATATAGAAAAGCTTCCCGTTGCCAGAACGCGAAGCTTTTTCTATTTAAGGCCGGTCCCACGTTTTAGCAGTGTAGAACCAAACAATTTCCTTTATTTGCGGTCACATTTTCAATACCAGTATGTACGAATTGATAAAGACGTTTCCGGCACAGTTGCGCGAAGCTATAACTATAGGGGATAAGACAATAAGCCAGACAGGGGAAGCAGAGGTGCGCACCATAAAGAATATAGTAATTTGTGGATTGGGTGGCTCGGGTATAGGTGGCAACATTTTAAGCGAGCTATTGCTGGATGAGTTGAAGGTGCCTGTGGTGGTGAACAAGAGTTATTTTTTGCCTGCATTTGTAGATGCTGATACACTGCTTATACTGGCATCGTACTCGGGCGATACAGAAGAAACTGTATCCTGCGCTAACCAGGCAATTAGCAGGGGCTTAAAGCCGGTTTGTGTTACATCGGGCGGTAAACTGGGGGCTATAGCCAAAGCCAATGAGTTTATGTTGTTTCTCATCCCGGGGGGATTTCCACCGCGGGCTTGCCTGGGATATTCGGGAATACAGCTGTTTTTTGTGTTGCACCACTATGGCCTTATCGGCAATGGTTTTAAAGAGGTGTTTTATAAAGTAGCTGACCTATTAGAAGAAGGGCAAGAAGAGATAATGGCCAATGCCGACCTGATAGCAGGTAAGCTTTTGCAAAAGGTGATTGTATTATATACCGAGGATAAATATGAGAGCACTGCCCTGCGCCTGAAGCAGCAGATAAATGAAAATGCAAAGTTACATTGCTGGTATAATGTAATACCCGAAATGAACCATAACGAGCTGGTAGGCTGGCGCGAGGCTAACAATGCTTTGGCTGTATTGATTTTGCGCTCTAATGATGAATACCAGCGAAATACAGAACGTATTCTGTTTAAGAAGGCTGTGATTGAAAAACTTTCGGAAAATGTGCATGAGGTGGATGCGCAAGGTGCCAACACCTTCGAGAAGCATTTTTACCTTATCCATTTTGGCGATTGGCTTTCGTACTACCTTGCCGTGAAACAAGGTTACGACCCTATGGAGATTGATGTATTGGTTAAGTTGAAAGGCCATATGAATGCACTTAAATAAGTATTGTGAAAAAAGAGATTATAGAAGATGATGATGTAGTGGGTGGCGATACCGGCGATGTGCTGGTGGAAGAGGTAAAGCTAACTGTAGATAAGGGCCAGAGCCCTGTGCGTATAGATAAGTTTATCCATAATTTTTTAGGAAATAATGTAAGCCGCACTAAAATACAGGCGGGGGCCGATGCCGGTAATATACTTGTGAATGGCAAGCCTGTAAAATCTAACTACAAGGTGCGGCCGCAGGATGAGATACTGCTGCTGCTGCCCAAGCACTCGGAAAACTACGACCTTGTAGCTGAAGATATTCCACTGGATATTGTGTATGAGGATGATGATTTGCTGGTGATAAACAAATCGCCGGAAATTGTGGTGCACCCGGGGCTGGGCAACTACCGCGGCACACTGATTAATGCAGTGCTGGGCCACTTTAAAGACTTACCAAAAGGCAAAGAAGATTTCAGGCCGGGATTGGTACACCGCTTAGATAAAGGTACCAGCGGCCTTATTGTAATGGCTAAAACCGACCATGCTTTGGCACACCTGGCCAAGCAATTTTTTGATAGAAAAACCAAGCGTAAGTATATAGCCCTGGTATGGGGCGATGTGGCTGAAGAGGAAGGTACCATTAACATAGCTATTGGCCGCGATACGCGCGAACGCAGGCAAATGCAGGTGTACCCCGAAGGTGAAGGTGGTAAGCATGCCATTACGCACTATAAGGTGGTAGAACGCCTTAATTATGTAACCGTGGTAGAGTGCCGCCTGGAAACCGGTCGCACACACCAGATACGGGTGCATATGAAACACATAGGGCACACCCTGTTTAATGATACCCGCTATGGCGGTAACCGGATATTGAAAGGTACGGTATACGCCAAATACAAACAGTTTATTGATAACTGTTTTGAGATAATGCCGCGGCAGGCACTACATGCTGCTACGCTTGGATTTAAGCACCCTGTAACCGGTGAGGAGATGTTTTTTGAAGCACCCTTGCCACCTGAGTTTGAATCCGTTTTAAGTAAATGGCGGAAATACTGGAGCAACCCTAACCAGGAAGTGGCAGGTGAGTAGAGTTGTACTGGGCCCGTTATACATATTCTGAACGTGCACTTTTTTCTGATACCTTAAAATGTGTCAACCCAAAGTTAGGCTAAGTGGTTGATTATAAGATTTTTAAAAATTCAGGTGTCAACCCAAATTTTGTAATTGTGTCAAGGCAGACAAGAGTTTATGTTACTTGCTTAACTCCTTCATTCTTTCCAACCGCGGCTGCTCTTTTTGTGAAAGATAAGGGTCGGTAGATAGTAACTCATACGCTTTCTCGAAGTGAAAAGGGTATTTCAACTTGTCGTTTTTAAGCAGGAATAACTCCCCCAACTCTTCGTGTACGTAGCCATCGTTATCGCCGTTGCTGGCAGCTTCCTCAAACAAGCCCAGCTGAATAGTAAGGGCATGGTCGATACGGTTGAGCGCGCGCAGTGTACGGGCTACGCTCCACTTGGCCAGGAATATCTCGTGTGGTGACTTTTTCTCTTCGCGCCATTGCAGGGCACGCAAAAATATGCTCAGCGCCTTTTCGTACTGCCCTAAATCGAAATAACCCCAGGCCAGATTGTTATATAGAGAGCCTAACCAGTTTTTGGCCTGTTGGTTGGCCGAACTTTCGGAAAGCACAATCGCTTCTTCATTCAGTGCAATAGCTTCATCGGGCGGTGCTATTATAGCCAGCATGTGCAGGGCATCTACGGCATAGCCATCTTCTCCCACCTCTTTAGCCAGTTCGTATGCTTTGGTAAAGCAAACTTCAGCATTGCGCTTATCGCCCGCGCTGTTGAAGGTGCGGCCACGCTCCAGGTAGTAGCGCACATGCGCTATTTCGCTATGCGCCGGTAGCTGCGGGCTAACCTGGTCGAGTATGTTATGTGCCTCATCAAACTTGCGCTGCAGGCTTTGGGTGCGGGCTAATTGCGTAAGTAACTGCAGGTGTTCAGAAAGGTCTTTATCCGGTGATGTTTCTTTTAGCACCTCGCGGAATTTGGTTTCTGTTTCGGCGGGGTTGTAATAGTTCCAAAGTTTGTCGTATTGGGTCATATCTTTTAATTTTCATCCCTACGAAGGAGGGATCTTGTATCTATTCTGGTGTTATGCAATCAACTCAACTTCGTAGCCGCTTTTGCTGC
>DATGXP010000580.1:0-2899 GCA_035298845.1 Chitinophagales bacterium | reverse complement strand
TTAGAATGGGGCTTATGAATTTTCCGGATAAAAAGCAGGATGGGGCTAATGCAGTAGGCTTTAACAGATTAGGGCCACAGATAGTACCCGCAGATAACACAGAACCCGGCGCATGGAGTATGGGTTTTAGTAATGTAACCGATGGACATGAAGCATTTCCTTGTTTTGAAATACCAATAAAGTTTGACTGGCGGGCTCACAGCTGCTTTAATTACCGGTTTTACAGCGATGACTGCCATAATGCTACCTGGAATTTTGGCGATGCACAAAGTGGCTCAACAAATACTGCCACTGGCACCGATGTAACGCATACCTTTAGTGGTGTGGGTATATACCCGGTTACCATGGTTAGCAACGGGCAAACCTCACGCGATACAATTATTATTACCACCCCGCAGGTACATATTGCAGGCACCCCCGTTTTACCTTGCCCGCAACCTTTTGCTAATTATTCACTTAACACTTTTCAGGCACATTTAAAATATCAATGGACAGTAACAAACGGAACCCCAGCCAGCGCCCTAAACACCGGCGACCTGAACATACAGTGGTTACCCGGCACTACGGGCACCATTAAAGTGGTAGCAATAGACGCTGTATACGGCTGTGCAGATTCTTCTGTAATAACGGTACAGATACCCGATACACTTATAGCAACATGGCCGGGCGGCAACGATACCATGCAGACTGCTTTGCAGGGCATAGCATTAACCGGTGGCCTTCCACCCGGTGGTGTTTATTCGGGTGAAGGAGTAACCAATAATATTTTCTATCCCGATTCTATAGAAGGCAATAGTGCCACACTTACATATACTTATACCGATGCTTACGGCTGTGTTGCTACAGCAGATCGTGTATTTGTAGTAACCGGCATTGATAATCTTACATTGCAAAAATCTCTGCGAATATACCCGCAACCGGTTAACAACCGGCTTACTATTGAATGCGCTGATTGTGATTTTAGTAATGCAGAAACATATCTGTATGATGTAACAGGCAAGGCACTTATAACACCTGTACAAAAAAGCCACAATCATATTCAATTACAAACATCTAACCTGGCTACCGGAACCTATGTTCTTAAATTAAAACTGGCTGATGAGTTTGCCTTCATACAATTTGAAAAAGTGTATTGATTAAAGCCGCATACAGAAAGATGTATTACTTTCAATTTATGCAGGCCCCCTTACATCCCCGCTTGAAACGTTTACTATTCTTCGTTAACCTCGGTGGTTTAGACCCTAAGCAACCCATGAACCAGAGCAGGCGTAAAACCAATCTATTCATGAAGTTCATGAACTGGTATGCCGGCTTTAAGTTTCCTGATTTTTATTCGGTGGACGATGTTAGCTTTCAATCGCCCGAAGGACATACCATAAAACTGAAAGTATTTAACGCCGAAAAGACGGATGAAAAACTACCGGTGTGGCTCTATATACACGGCGGTGGGTTTTGCCATGGCGAATATGATAGCCGCACTAATTTTTGCAAGGCTATAGCCACCCGTGCAAACTGTGTGGTAGTATCGGTAGATTACCGCCTGGCACCAGAGCATCCTTTCCCTGCCGGTATAAATGATTGCTACGAAGCCCTTAAATGGATTGCCCAACATACACATGAGTTTGGAGGTGATGCTAACCGCATAGCCATTGGCGGTGAAAGCGCCGGCGGCAACTTTTCGGCAGCTATTACTTTGATGGCGCGCGACAAAGGCGGGCCAAAAATTTTACATCAAACTTTGCTATACCCATCGGTTAATATGGTAGAACATGAACCATCGGTAGAACGAAACGCCACTGGCTATATACTTACCAAAGATTTATTGGACGCCTTCCACCGAGCTTATATATCCAATCCGGCCGATGCCCCTAATCCGTATGCATCACCCACTTTGGCCGACCTGCATGGCCTGCCACCAGCAGTTGTTATCACCGCCGGTTACGACCCATTAGTAGATGATGGCGATAACTATGCTGCTAAACTGCAACAGGCCGGTGTGCCGGTAGTGCATAAGCGCTACGATAACATGATACACGACTTTACCATGATGATGACCAGCAAACTTGATGAAGCAAAGGATAGTGTAGATATAGTGGTAAGGGAGGTAAAGAAAGCATTTACTACTTAACCAACTCTCCCTGCACCCGTAGTAACTCTGTTTCGGCTACCTTGGCGCTGTATCGGGCGTTTACAAGGCGCACCAGTGCGTTTACATAGCTTATCTGCGCTTCGCGCAGCTCGATAGAAGTGGATTGTGCCAGGCGGAATCTCTCTAAGGCAATCTTCTGATTTTCATCAGCCAGCTGTATGTTTTCTTCCTCCAGCTTTAAGAGCTCTTTGGCATTGGTAAAATCTTTGAGCGCACGGTAATGTACCAGTTTGGTTTGAAATTTTGCTTTCTCGAGATTGAACTGTGCGCTTTGAATTTGTATGGTGGCAATCTTGTTTACACGGATGGTGTTAAGCCCGTTGAAGATGGGAATGTTTAACCCAAAGCCAACGTTAGGCCCATAGGTTTGACTAAACAAAGAGAAACCCGCTGTACTATTAGTTCGGTTATAGCCATATCCCCCGCCTATAGCCAGTGTTGGCAAGAAGCCGGAGAAAGCCTCTTTCTTTTCAAATTTAGCTACCTCTATATTTTTTGCAGCCACCTGCAACTGGAAGTTTTTTTCTAAATCGGTGCTGATAGTTGGTTCGGTAAATGGTATGGTATCTAGTATGCTGAATGGCGTTTCAATGTTTCGCGCCAGCAGGTTATTCAAATCACCTTTGCGCTGCTCTACTATACGCTGCTGTGTAAGCAGGTTGCTCTTCTGCTCGTTCAGGTCTACCTTGGCTTGCAGCCAGTCTACCTTGCTGGATGTACCTACCTGAAATTTCATATCAGCCAGCTTAA
>DATGXP010000579.1:0-4292 GCA_035298845.1 Chitinophagales bacterium | reverse complement strand
ACTACTGTAATTTTCATATAGATGTATTGTTTTAGTTTAAAAAGCGGTGCAAACATATACGAAAACCAAAAGTTTGCAAATGATAGTTTACCATATCCCCAAAATCGCAGATGGGGCTGTGTTTCCTCACTGTTCTTACACGTAATAGTTAACCCAGATTATTGTTTCCTCTTATTAGCTAATGGCACATTTTTAGAAACAGAGTGGCTATTAAAACAAGAGCTATGAGAAGTTATAAAGCAGGAATATATATAGCGGTTACAGCCGCCATACTGTTAATATTGGATTCGTGCAGCAATACGGCGTATAAATCGCAGGCTCGTTACTGGCAGGGGCGTAAGCACACTTCGCACTATGCAAAGTGGTAAGTATTAAAACCCTACCGATAAGCCAATGGCACCAAACACCTTACTGGTCATGCCGCGCTGGGTATAGGTGTACGGGTTTCCAAATACATCGGTAGAACTGTAGGTAGTGCGGTAACGGTTGCTGCGCCAGTTGGCATTGGCATTAATGGCAAAACTTGCGCGTCCTTTGCTATAGAAACGGCAACCAAATCCAGCGGCTGCTGTTGGTCCTCCCCAGCTTTTGTTGCCATTAGAGCCTACAAAAGGATTGTTGGGGTGTGCAGCATAGCCGGCCTCTATAAAATAATAAGGGGTAACGCGTTTCTTAAGTATCTCTCCCGAGTATTTAATGTAAATCGGTATGTATAAGCCATTGTTGGGTGTGGAGTTATTAAATATGTTTTTACCATCTGATATACGGTTGCTGAAAGATACAGCATCGGCGCCTATACCAAGACCCACATAGCCAAAGCGGCCAAACTTAAAGCCATGCACCAGCCGAAGTGATATTTGGTTTATACCAGGGCGAAATTCAAGCTCTTTAAAGAAACGGCGCTTGCGCAAATAGGAAGGTGTGTGTCTCGCTGAGTCGCCTTTTGCATAGCCAAAGTGCGGGTGCATAAACATATCACCATGCCCCTCGGCCTGCTGCGGGTTTTGGTAGCGCTGCTCTTTAGTTATTTTTTCTACCTCGGCCACTGTAACACTAAAAATGCTGCCGCCTTTTATCTGTATTTTGTAGCTTACATTGGGTACCTGCTCTATTATCATACCCCTGTAAACGCTGCCGTTTTTAAGGTAGATAACGTCTTCCATATTATATTGTGCAAAGGCCACTGTGGCAAATAATATGGCCAGGGTGGTTATTATAAATCTCATCTGTTTCATGGTAGCTGTTTTATTGAGTGCAAAGATGGCTAAGGAAGCCTATAACCGTGCATTGATTATTTATTTTAACGTATGCAAAGCACGCTTATAGCTACGCAGCAACCAATGATATGGATCATAGTTTTAGGTGCCACAGGCTTACATGCTTAATTATTACTATTTTTAACACACCTATGAAACAACTGCTACGCACTATTTGTTCGTTGTGTTTACTTATTTTGGCAAATGCCGCTGCAGCACAATTGTATGTAGATGCCGGGAGCGATGCCACTATCTGCAAAGGCGATAGTGTAACGCTGGGCGGCACTGCCACAGTAAGCGCACAAGCTCCATTTACTTATAGCTGGACACCCGCTACTGGATTAAGCTCCACCACCATACCTAACCCAGTAGCCCGGCCATTAACTACCACTACTTATTATTTAACCAGCAGTGATGATACGGGGCTGGTGAGGGTAGATTCGGTAAAGGTTATTGTAAGAATGGGAGATATGCGCATTTCTGCAAGTGATACTTTAGTTTGTCCGGGACGGACA
Source organism: Chitinophagales bacterium (assembly GCA_035298845.1). Classification (GTDB taxonomy): domain Bacteria; phylum Bacteroidota; class Bacteroidia; order Chitinophagales; family LD1; genus Bog-950. Next base: position 2,521 of record DATGXP010000579.1, on the reverse strand, counting down.
ATACTTCTATCGACAAATACGGACTTTAACGGCTGTTTTGCCACAGCAACTTGCCAGGGGAACAATACATCAGCGTTTGTGGGTTCTGATAGTATTGCACAACCCGGCACTGTATTACAAGGGCCAACGCTTTTTGGCAATTATATACGCAGCAACCGGAGCCAGATGCTTTACAAAGCTTCTGAATTGCAAGCTGTATTAGGCGGGCCACAAGTAATTAGAGCGTTGACTTTTTGGATAAGAATTTTTACTGGAAACCCTAGTTTGCAGAATTTTACAATAAAAATGGGCTGTACAGTAATAGACAGCCTTACCAACTGGGATAATAATTTAGTGACAGTATATTCAGCATCATCACATCAGCCAATAGCAGGCTTTAATGTTTTTATTTTACAAACCCCCTTTTATTGGGACGGTACTTCTGATATCATTATAGACGTCTGCAACTATAACCCCAATACATTTGGCGCGCAGAATAATAAGGCCGCCTGTTCGCAAACCTCTTTTAAGAGTTACTTGCATTCCGGTGGAAACACAAACCAATGCGGTGGTAACACCGTCCCAAATGTTTATACTCTACGCCCTAATGTGAGATTTAATTATTGCCCGAATACCTCCACACCTGTACCCTATGATGGGTATACTTATAGTTGGTCAGCTTCTCCTGCCATAAATTTGTCTACCCTGGCGTATCCTGTTACAACTGCCACTGTTAATGCCGATGGAAATGTTTACCTGCAGGTAGTTGATAATGTTGGTTGCCGCTTATATGATACGGTAGCTATAAGTGTAAATAATGCTTTTGGTGCTATAGTTACTCATCTGGATGAAGATTTTTGTTCGGGTATCGCGGGTGGTTCAGTAGCTGTAGATTTTAACGGCTTTGCAGATAGTTTACCATATTGGTTGGTTTCTTCAACTTATACCGATACTCTTTATAGCGGGCTAACCAACGAAGATTCAATAGACACCTTTACCAACCTGATAAATGGTAATTATCATTTAATTATTGCAGATTCTGCATGCGGAGTCAGGAACTATTTAATTCAATTACAAGCCCATCCTAAAATAACCGCTGTTGCTTCAAATGTTGTGGACAATGTTTATTGTTATGGTGATTCTATTGGCGGTGCCTGTGTTACTGTGTCGGGAGGTACTCCGCCATTTTCTTACTTGTGGGATTCGATTATCCAGGGAACACAATGTTTGGATAGTCTTGCAATCGGTCTTCATCAAGTGCTGGTTACTGATGTAAACGGATGTGTTAATTCATCAGCCGTCTTTCAGATTAATGCACCTGGAGCGCCCATAAACGTAACTACAAATTACGTTAACTCTTTACTGATAGTAAGTGTTACAGGCGGTATAGCACCTTATACTATTGATTGGGGCGATAACAGGCAAAGCCCTACCAGCTTTTCTGCAAGCCATTTGTACGATGCTGATGGTATGTATGAATTGCACATTACAGATGTGCATGGTTGCGAAACAACGCAAATCGTTACAATTATAGGTGTGAGTATAAATGATATAGATAGAAGCCAAATCTCCCTCTACCCCAATCCCGCCAACGATAAACTGTTTATTCAATCAAGTGATATAAGCATTCAATCTGTAAACATATATAATGCGCTGGGTGTATTGGTAATGTCATCTTTGTTGCCGGAGGCTGAAGGTGTATCAGTAGCTCTATTGCCTTCCGGTGCTTATGTTGCCGAGATTAAAACAACAGAGGGCGTGGTTAAAATGCGGTGGTTGAAGTTGTAGTTTTTTAATTTCGCAGTAGCCGCAACAACTACCGATGAAGAGACTGATTAGTTTTATAATACTGCTGAGCATTAAGGGGCTTACCAATATCTTTTACCGGTTCCGGATTGGCTGGCCTAAGGAAACTATACGATGGAACGATGTAAGGTTGATTGTTTTTTTGAACCATACCTCACTTTACGAACCTTTATTTATTGGCTTTTTGCCTATTAAGTTTTTGTGGATGCTGTCTAAACGGATGGCTATACCAGGCGCTACTAAAACTATGGACCGGCCTATAGTTGGTTTCTTTTTTAAATTATTCAGCCCTGGCATGGTGCCTATAACCCGCAAGCGTGATAATACCTGGGATTACTTTTTAGAATCGTTGCAGCCCGATTCGATAATAATAATAGCCGCCGAGGGGCGTATGATGCGTAAAAATGGACTAGACCTGGATGGCAAGAAAATGAACGTAAGGCCCGGTGTGGCCGATGTGCTAAAGGGGCTTAACGCAGGGCAAATGGTGTTTGCCTATAGTGGGGGCCTGCACCATATACAGGTGCCCGGCGAAGGCGCGCCCCGCCTGTTTAAAACTATAAAAATGAACCTGGAGGTATTTGATATACCCGATTACAAAGCCATGTTTATAAAAGATGAGCAAAGCGCTAACCACTGGAAAGCCGATATGCTGGCCGATATGCAGCACCGGTTAGAGACCAAACCACCCCGCTAATTCAGAGCACACCTTTCTAAGCAAAATCTATATAGAATA
>DATGXP010000578.1:0-17594 GCA_035298845.1 Chitinophagales bacterium | reverse complement strand
AAAGCGGCTGGAGCATTATATATCGCCGCCATTGCGCAACACCAGCACAGCCGCTGAAACACAAACCGCTAACGATAACAGCGGCAAAAGTTACTGGTGGGTAGGTTTTGTCATAATAGCGGTGCTGCGGATTGTGTTTGCCATGTTTGATGCCAATAATGAACCCTACCGTAAACCTGAATACCATTTGCCTGTAACGTACGATAACACCGGCCAGGGCGAAATGCCGCAGGTAGAATCTTTTGAAACACGCTACGCCAGCGATTATAATAACCACCAGTTTTTAAAATCGCTGGTAGATATGCTTAACGCACAAACTTGGAACCGCCCTTTTGCAACGCCATCCGATACGCAGCCGGCTAAAAAAGTTTCATTAAGCCAGGTGCGGCAATTGCTTGAAGCCAACTGGAACGTGGCCGCCGAAAAAGGAATGCTTGCCGATATAGCGCTGCCCGTTTTTTGCGAAAACAGAACAGCTATGGATATGGTGCTTTTCTACCAATCGGGCAACAAAATACAGGTGTGCCATATACCCAGCAAACAAACAGAGCAGCTATACATGACCCCCGGCCCTATACGGTTTATACCCATGTGGGGCATAGGCTGGAAACCCGGCCAAAGAATACAAGGAGACCTGTACCGTAATTTCGAAAACAAACATGCGACTATTGAGACCGGCTGGTTTAAATTTCAGCAGGGTGAAATGCCTACGCAACGTGCGTTGCAGTATAACCTGCTGCACAAAAACGAAAACCCGGCTTATGTATTTATGGACCTGAACGGCACACTTTACAACTGGACCATAATGGGCGATAACATCAGTTACCGGTAGCCTGGTGTAGTTAGCTTAAGCTGTATTTGGCTGTTATGCTCTCCTCCTTCGCCGCTACCGCGGCGGTACTTAAGGAGGAGTGGCTCGCGAAGCGAGGTGGTGCTTAAGTTAACTACAGCAGCAACACTACTTTAACCCCGTATTAGTATAGTTGTCGTTTATCAGGTACTCATCTTTCAACTGTACCGTAATACTGTTGTTGATGGTTTTAAGTTCGATATAGTTGCGCTCTTCAAAGGCCCGTTCACCCATCTGAAAATACTTGTGGGCCAGCGACCAGTCTTTAAAGCATTCCTCTCTAAAGCTGCGCAGGCTTTCAAATGTTTGCACAATAAAGTCGGGGTCGTTCTTGCGTATCTCGCGCACTATGCGGCCCATGTCGTTTATTACTGCCTGTATAGCATACGATGATGCAGCGGCCAGTATCTTTTCTTCCTCGGCCACTATCTTTTCAAACTGCTGCTTATGCTTTGCATCTCCGCGGGTGTAAATAAGGTCGCGGCAATCGTTCTTATAACTGAGATAATATTCTTTAAAACCTGAAGATGTTGATTGCGTATGCTGCGCATCGAACAGCTGCGAGTAGTAGCGCTTCCGCTCTTCTATCTGGTATAGCGAGTCGGTAACATCGTTCTGTGTTATACGGCCAAGTTCAATCTCTAAATGAATGAGTTCTTCCTGGTAGGCTTTGTGTTGTGCTGCCTTTTCGTAATCCTGGCTGGCCAGTGCCCAGTTAAGCGTGCCTTCGCAATCGTCTTTCAATTCTGCCACTTCGTGCTTCAGCCTTTCTATATCTATACTGCGCGCCATGGGTTTAAAAATATCGGAGAACTCCTGCCCTGAGCTGATGCAGTAAGCCAGCACCTTTATATCACGCGACTCGCTTATTTCAAATATCAGTTCCACATCCGAGCCACGGTAAATATCACCGGTCAGGTCGGTGCCTTTAATCTGCAAATGCCCCAGCGGTATGCACGATGCCGGCCGCGAAAACTTGTCGCCCTCGTACATATTTATCAGCACCGAATCGCTGCTGCCCTTCAGCAATGTTTTTGAAAATGTCTTGGTAAGCGTGCGCTTAAGCGGCAGCAAATTGTTTTTAGCAAACACCGCCTCCAGCCTTGTGTTCTGGCTATTTACATTGTCAACCTCCAGGCAAATATCGTTGGGCAGGGTTTGCCCGTAAACGCTGTAAGTGCCCTGCTCTACCTCTATGGTCTGGGGCTCTTTGTAAACGCTGTTGTTGGCTGCATCAAAAATTTCGAAAGCAAAATCATTGCGCGCCTTTAGCAGCAGCGATAGAATAACCGTGTTTTTGTTTTTAAGCGGAATAAGGCCGGTGTCAAAGCCGCCGTCTTTGCGGGTTACGCGGTAGAAGTATCCAGCCGTGTCGCCCTCAGCCAGCATTACCAATACTTCATCGGTATCGCTGGTTTGCTTGTTATACGAATACCGGATGCGGAACTGGCTGTCCTTCTTTTTCTCCTCACCGGTACCGGTGTTGGCAGCAGGCACTTGTGTGCTCCTCAGTTTTGAGGAGGCAAAATAAGCCGCACCAATGGCAATAGCCGTGGTAGGGTCTATCGTATTGTTTACCTCTACGCCTATGCTCTCCGCCAACAGGCTTCGCACCAACGGTATGTAGGTGCTGCCCCCTACCAGTACTATTTGCCGTATATCGGCAGCGGTAAGGTTGTTGGTTTTTAATAGTGCATCTACCAAATCGATAGTGCCCTGAATTTTAGGCCGCACTATTTCTTCAAAATCTGCACGGCGTATGTTCAGGTATTCGTCATTCAACTGTCCGCTCTCATCCGTAAAATCAAATTCAAGCTCTGCGGTTTCCGCCACCGAAAGCTCTTTCTTCAACTCTTCGGCTTTGTGTTGCAGTATGTAGTAAAGTTTGTTGTAGGCTCCACCGGTGTTGCGCATTTTATCAAACAGGCCATCTATGCTATACTTCAACTCCAGGTAGGGCACAATCAGCTTTTCAATAATCAGGTTATCAAAATCGAGGCCACCCAGGTAGTTATCGCCTTTATGGTCCAGCACACGCATCTCATCCCCTATTTCTACCAGTGCCACATCAAAGGTGCCGCCCCCCAAATCGTACACCAGCCATTTGCCTTCCAGCTTTTCGCGGTCGGCTATTTTATTGGCAAAGGCAAGGCTGGCAGCTATAGGCTCCTGCAATAACAGCACTTCTTCTATGCCCGCTTGGTAGCCGGCTTCTTTGGTAGCGTTAGATTGCAGCGTATCGAAAGAGCTTGGAATAGTAATAACCGCCGCGGTAAGCGGCAGACCCGAAAAATTGAAGTTTTTCAGCTCTTTTAAAACCAGTGCCGATAACTCGATAGGCGATACAAAACTGGTGTTCGACTCTACAAAGTAGGTTTGGCCGGTGCCCATCTTTCGTTTAAATGAATGGAACACATTGCCGGGGTCTTTGCCTATTAGTTCACGCGCCTTTTCACCTATAATAGTTCTGCCATTGCGAAAAGCCACACAAGAGGGAAGGGTCTCTTTATGCCCTACCGGGTTTTTAAAAATCTCTACGCCATTGCTGCCGCTAAAACCCAGCAGCGAGTTGGTAGTTCCTAAATCTATTCCAAAGCTAATTCTGTCCGACATATCTTATTTCTTTTCGCCACCTACAATAACAACGGCCCTTTGAATAATGTTTCTACTCCCATCCTTTACCGCATACACCGCCGGCTTTATGCTCTCCGATATTACCATGTTACTAATGTTATCTACCATCAGGTTGGCTTCGCAATCGGTGCGGCTGGTTTCGTACGCCTCACCGGTGGGGTCGTGTACTATTATGCCTTCTTCCTCCAGGTAATTGTTTACGCGGCTGCAGGCGCGCAGCACCGGTTGCAGGTTTTCGCGCCCGGCATGTTTCTTTATCTCGTGCAGCTGGTTTACCAGCTTTAGCAAGGTAGGTTCTGTTATCATACTGCAATTTGTAGTATCGGGTCAGAAAATCAAAATCTTTTTTTCTCTTAGTTTTGCCTGCATGGCTATTAAAGTTTTAATTACCGGGGGCACCTTCGATAAGGAATACGATGAATTGAGCGGTAAACTCTTTTTTAAAGACACCCACCTGCCCGAAATATTAAAACTGGGCCGCAGCAACCTGGTGGTAAGCATAAGCACGCTTATGATGATAGACAGCCTGGAAATGACCGATGCCGACCGGGATATTATCATCAGCCACTGCAGCCAATGCAGCGAAGATAAAATAGTGATTACCCACGGCACCGACACCATGCACCTTACCGCCAAAAAACTGGGTGAGGCCGGCCTGGATAAAACCATAGTGCTTACCGGCGCAATGGTGCCTTATAAATTTGGTAGCTCCGATGGGCTATTTAACATGGGCAGCGCCCTGGCTTTTGTGCAAACCCTGCCCAAGGGGGTGTATGTAGCCATGAATGGCAAATACTTCGACTGGCACAACGTGCGCAAAAACAAGGCGGCGGGTATTTTTGAAGAGTTGGGCAAATAAGCGTTTTTACCTGTTAAAACACCTTTTTGTACAAAGCGGGTAAAAACATTTGCTATTTCATTTCTCTTTATATCTTCGGCTGTCAGAAAAATAAACACATGACTAAAAAACTCCTCTCGATATTAGTGGTGCTGGTGCTCATAGCCGGCTGCAGCAAAGAAAAGGTATATAAAGAAAACCTGGAAGGCACCTGGGAAGTGTATAAGTACCTGCTATACAACACCGACAAAACGGTTCAGTTTCAGGCGCAAAACCCCAACTATACCATTAGCTTTACCAATGGCGGTGCATTTACCGAGTTTATGACCACACCGGATTCTACCTATGTAAATGGTACCTATACTTTTAAAGATAACGATGAGAAGATTGTGCTGGAGAATACCTATCTGACTTTTGTGCTGGATACTGCCGGCGACAGTGTTTTTACCTCGCACACACATAAACGCGAATACACTATCTTCAACCTGACCCGCGACCATGTGCAACTGCGCAACGATAGCTCGCAGTTATACATGGATAAACTGGAAATAGAATAATTTTAATAGACTAATAAACACCTATAACGTGAAGAAAACCATCGTCATCTCTCTTGGATTATTATTGCTGCTGGCAGCCTGCGACCGCAAAGCATTTGTAAAAAAGATAACCGGTACCTGGAGCCTGGATAAATATCTGAACAACGGCCTGGATAAGACCTTACAATTTGACACTACCTTCCGCGAGTGGCAATTAACCATAGGCGATGCCGGTACCAAAGCATACACCAAAAGCTGGATGGAGTTTGTATTAACTCCGGACTCTTTGGTTGTGTTCGATACCTTAAGCTACGATTCTGTGGCTATGACTTATGATATTGACACTAACAGATACTATTTTATAGATACCGCCCGCTACCCACACCTGGAAACCGGTACCTGGGAGTTGCTGAACAGCGAAGAAGACCTGCAACTTAGAAACGACTCCAGCAGCGCGGTAGAAATTTTCCGCATACTGGATCTTACCAAAAACAACCTGACAATCCGTAAAGGAAACGAAGAGTTTTACTTAGGTAAATAACCAGTATTGAGATAAAAAAGCAAAGCCGGTTCAACTGAACCGGCTTTGCTTTTTATAGCTAATAAACTTCCGAAATTTTAGCACGGCTACTTCACTAGAATATCTATTGCCTTGGCCACCGGGTGGTTATCGGTATAAGTAGTGCCCAGTAGCCTGGCTATGGTTTGAGCTATCTGGCTTTGCGTATACTTTTTACCTCCCTTCACCTCGCCATTGGCCGGCACATCGGGGCCGATGGCAGCCAGCCATATATTGTGCGCAGTGGCTATTACCTGACCATGGTGGCGCCACATAGCAGGGCGCTTGTTGCCGCGGCCATGGTCGCAGGTAATAATAAGCGTGGTCTTATCTTTATACTGCGGGTCGCTTTGTATAAAAGCCCACAGGTCGGCAATAAAACGGTCTTCCATGGCAGCAGTTTCCAGGTAGGCATCGTATTGGCCACCGTGGCCAAAGTGGTCGGTTTCATCAAACCCAATAAACGCAAAACGCGGATGGTTGCGGTGCAGGTATTCTTTGGCAAAATGATAGGTCATGCTATCGGTTTCGGCAAAAGGATTTACTGCCGGCCGGGTGGTTTGCCACTCCTTATAGCTTTCGGTGCCGCAGGTAACCACATTGTTTTCCTTTTTAAAATTTACAAACACCGGTACTTTATTCCTATCGCTATTAATAATGCGCGGAAACGCATCCCAGGTGCCAAACGCAGCTATCTTGCCTTCAAACCCTTTTTGCGCAGCTACAAAATCAAAAATATTGTTGTGCGGGTTATTAGGGTACTCATTGCTATTGATGCTATTAAACGCATGGCCGCAAAAAATTTCGCTGTAACCGGGGTACGAAAACTTATGAATATTGGTCACCCGCATTTTTGAGCCTTTCCACCGGTTGCCTATCAGCGTACCTTTGGCGGCTATTGTATCCCAGAAAAACGGCATCAGTTTTCTACGACTTTCTTCGCGGGTGGCGGCGGCATACTTACTCTTTAGTTTATCTATATCGCTTTTTACAAACTTATCCGTCATCCACATTTTATCTACCCCGCCAAACAACTCCTGCCACCGGTAGCCATCCCAGGTTACCAGTATTACATTTTCTGTTTTAAGAGGTTGTTGGGCATAAGCGCAAATAGAAATGAAAAGCAGTAGTGCGGGTAGAAACTTTTTCATAGCTCAATAAAACGTGTTTGTTGTTATACTATAGTTACACAACTGTAAAGAAAGTTGTTTTTCAATTACGAACAGGGACAACCGTAAAGCCTTTCTTCCTCAGCAGTTCAATCACTCCGCCTTGCTTAGGCAGGTGCAGGGCACCCACCGCTACAAATACACTTTGGTCTTTCACAAACTCTCCAATTCTGTCTGCCATGTGTATGTTTCTATCCGTCACCAGTGCTTTATAAAACTTCTCGGGCATCAGCGCATCGGCATCGTTAGCCGATAAGCTATCCAGGTTTTGGTCCAGGTAATACTTCACTATATCCATACCCTCCTGCTTGTTTTCCTGTATCATCTTTATCTCGGTAACCAATAGGTCGGCCTGCTCCTGGTAATTAAGCGAGTTAAGCGCACCCAACTGCTCCTCTATAGTTTCTATACCTATAATTTTCTTCTTCTTCTTTTTTGCCTGCTTATAAAAATACAGGTCCAGCACTTCTTTATTCCCCTTAATACTAGAGTCGCTCAGCTCCATACCGCTTACTTCTAAAATAGTCATAGTAAACACCGGCGATACATTGTCAAACAACTTAACCGAAAAGCCTGTTTGCTTCTTAACCACCGAATCCAAAAAATGATATTCTGCCGCCGGTATCATCTCTTTCAGCGAGTAACCGCTGCCCATCATCAGCTTGCCTATTATCTGCATGTTGAAGGCTTCATTTGGGTCCAGCTCCATAGCATAGGCTTTAGAGACGGCAAAGAAAGGCATTACGCTATCGCTAAAGTTAAACACCCGCGCATCGCTGGTGTGCATGGTGCCGTATAAATAGCTGGGTTGTTTAAGCCCATTGCCCGAAATTTTCCAAAGAAGGGAGTTGTATTGTGCCGAGAGTGTAAAACTTAACAGGATACTTAGCGCAAAAAATATTTTCTTCATGTTGCGAAGGTAATTTCTTTGTATTGCACTTAGATAACCCATAATAACTATTAACCTTTCATGATTGTAATTGACGACAAGACCATTAGCGACGACGTAGTAGAAGAACAGTTTGTTTGCGACCTGAACGCCTGCAAGGGCGCCTGCTGTGTAGCGGGAGATTTTGGCGCACCGCTGGATAAAAGCGAGTTGCAGATACTGGATGATATTTATGAGAAGGTAAAACCTTACCTGACACCCGAGGGTATAGCCACCATAGAGCGCGATGGCAAATATGTATATGTAAAAGAAAACAAGGAGTGGTGCACCACCCTGATGAATAAAAACGAAGGCTGCAGCTGGATTGTGCGCGATGAAAAGGGTGTAGTGGGCTGCGGTATAGAAAAAGCTTATTACGACGGCGTGGTAGACTGGAAAAAACCAATCAGTTGCCACCTGTACCCCATCCGTATTACCAAATACAAAAACTACGATGCCGTAAACTATGAGCGCTGGCATGTATGCAAAGCCGCGTGCAAAAACGGTAAAGCGCTTAAGGTACCGGTATACAAATTTTTGAAAGAAGCGCTCATTCGCAAGTACGGTGAGGATTTCTACACTACACTGGAGCTGACCGTGCAGCACATGGAAAAGAAATGACAAATTGTGGAATTACTAATTACCAAGTAATGCAAAAAGGCGTATTTAACTTGTAATTAGTAATTCCCTAAATAGTAATTCCTTCCCTGTCCTCTCCTCTATCCAACACCTAGAGCCCTGTTATAATGATTTAGCCAAATATCCGTTATGTATAGCGCAAGCGCATAAATTTGTATTGTGGCAAAGTCTAAATCTTCATTCGGGCGTTTTTTCAAATACAATCCGAATAACTTTAAGGATGTTTTTATAAGGATACAAATCCTCCTATGGTCGTTTTTAGCCATGATAGCCTTATTCTTTGTGGGCGTTAACTACGGCCTGCTTGGCCACATGCCCGACCTGGAAGCCATACAAAACCCCAACAGTGCCGTAAGCACTACCATCTACTCCGAAGATTTTGAAGTATTGGGCTCTTACTTTAACGAAAACCGGATAGAGGTTTCATACGATGAGTTATCGCCCTACCTGGTTAAAGGCCTGATAGCTACCGAGGATAAACGCTTCTACGAGCATAGCGGTATAGATTTGATAGGGCTTGTGCGGGCAATAACACTCGCCTTTGTGCCCGGCCGCGATGGCGGTGGTGGCTCTACCCTTACACAGCAGCTGGCTAAAAACCTCTTCCACCAGGATTTTGAAAAGGCAAGTCTGCCCAAGCGGATTGCACAAAAAATAAAAGAGTGGGTGCTGGCCGCCAAAATTGAGCGCACCTTTACCAAAGATGAAATTGTGAACCTTTACCTGAATACAGTAGGGTTTAATTATAACAGCTACGGTATCAAAACGGCATCGTTTACTTATTTCTACAAATCGCCCAAAGATTTAAAACCCGAAGAGGCTGCCCTGCTGGTAGGTATGCTCAATGCGCCGGCACGGTTTAACCCCCGCCTGCACGAAGAACGTGCTACCGATAGAAGAAACCTGGTGATGCGCCGTATGGTAGAGGCTAAGGCACTTACCCAGGCACAATACGATTCGCTTTCTAAGAGAAAGATAGCGCTCAACTTTCACAACCCCGATTACCGCGAAGGGGTGGGCACCTACATACGTGAGTACATACGCCAGGAACTTAAAAACTGGTGCGATAAAAACCCCAAGCCCGATGGCAGCAAGTGGGATGTGTATGAAGATGGTTTGAAAGTATTTACCACCATCGATTCGCGCATGCAAAAATATGCCGAGGCCAGTGTAGCCGAGCACCTTACAACCTTGCAGGATGCTTACTTTAAAGAATGGAAGGGTAAAGAATCGTGGAAATTTGGCTACCGCGCCAAGCCCGATTTGCTTACCAAAATGATGAAGCAAAGCGACCGCTACATAGGAATGAAGGCGGAAGGCAAAAGTGATGCGGAGATAAAAAAAGCCTTTGAAACCAAGGTTGCAATGGAAGTGTTTAATTGGCACGGCGACCGTACCCAAACGGTAGATACCGTAATGAGCCCGCTCGATTCGCTGCGCTATTACCTGCAAATTATACAGGTGGGTTTCCTGGCTGTAGATGCCAAAACCGGTGAGGTAAAAGCCTGGATAGGAGGGCCTAACATCCGCTATTTTCAGCTGGACCACGTAAAGAAAACTACCAAACGCCAGGTAGGTTCTACCATGAAACCTTTCTTGTATGCATTAGCGCTGGAGCGTAACTATGAGCCCTGCACGGCCATACCTTACATAGCACCCGAGTGTGGCGGCAACGATGCCAGCTGGGACCCCAGCGGCACCGGCAAATGGCCCGATGGAACCTTAGTGCCTATGAAGGATGGACTGGCAGCATCTGATAACCGGATAACTGCCCGCATAATGTGCGATATAGGCGACCCCGGTGCGTTGGTAGAGTTTGCCAAACGCTGCGAAATAGAAAGCAAGCTGGAAGCCGTGAACGCACTTTGCCTGGGTGTGTGCGATATATCGCTGTTTGAAATGGTAGGTGCCTATACCTGCTTTGCCAACCTGGGCACGTATAGCAAACCGTATTTTATTAAACGGATAGAAGATAAAGATGGCAACGTACTGGCGCAGTTTGGCGAGGTACACAAAGAAGCCATAGCCGAAAAGACCGCTTACCTGACTACACAGATGTTGAAGGGAGTTATCAATAAAGGTACGGCAGCATCGCTCCGCCCGCGCTATGGTTTGCAAATGCCGCTGGCGGGCAAAACCGGTACTACACAGGGCAACTCAGATGCCTGGTTTATGTGCTACACACCCGACTTAGTGGTGGGCGCATGGGTTGGTTTCGAGCAGCCAAGTGTTCACTTTGCATCTAACAAATCCGGCGCCGGCGCCACCGGTGCCATGCCTATGGTAGGTAACTTTATGCGCAAGAGTTTTAACGACCGCTCGTTGCAGTTAAAGCACAACGACTTTACCCTGCCCGAAGATTCTTTCTCCATTAATGTAAATTGGGACTGCGTACCGGTAATGGATACTTTAAAAAAAAAGCCTGACAATGAAGTAAAGGAGTGGTTTCAAAATGTATTCAAGAAAGAGAAAAAAGAAGAAACTACCCCCACCGTTGTAATAGGTGATGATGCACCAAGGCTATCGCCCAAACAAAAGCGGCAGATAAAAAAATACGAGCGCCAGCATAAGCCCGCTAAACATTGATTTAAACACTATACATGCCAGCAGGTAAAATATTTCTAATCCCTTCTTTTCTTGGCGAAGACAACCTTGCTATAATACCCGACCAGGTTAAAGAATGCGTGCAGAACCTCAATGAGTTTATTGTAGAAGACGCCCGCACTGCCCGCCGCTACCTGCGCGCCATTGGGTTTAAAAAGAACTTTGACACCGAAGTAACCATATACGAGTTAGATAAGCATGCCAAACACCAGGATAGCAGCAAGATGCTGCAAAATGTGCTGGCCGGAGGCGATATAGGTATCATATCGGAAGCGGGCAACCCCTGCATAGCCGACCCCGGTAGCGAGGTAGTAGACTATGCACACGCACTGAATATAGATGTGGTTCCATTGGTGGGCCCATCATCTATACTGCTGGCCCTTATATCATCGGGGTTCAATGGGCAGCAGTTTACCTTCAATGGTTACCTGCCCATAAAAGAACCCGAACGCACATCTAAGCTGAAAAAAATGGCCTCATGGTCAACCGCCACTACGCAGATATTTATGGAAACCCCCTTCCGCAACCAGAAGCTGTTTGACGAGATAATTAAAACCTGCCCCGAAGACATAAAGCTGTGCGTTGCCTGTGACCTTACCTTGCCCACTCAGTACATCCGCACCAAAAAAATTGCCGCCTGGAAAAATGAGAAGGTAGATTTGCACAAGCGCTATTGCATGTTTTTGCTTGGGGTATAATGTTGGGGTAATGCAACCAATGCCCTCCTGATTTCCGTCTGAAAACAGGAGGATGTAACACTTTTAAATATGGTATAGAAAAACCATATATTTCAATTTCAAAACTACCCCGCATGAAAACCCCCAAAATTTTTGCACCGGTACTACTATGCCTTTCGCTCATCATGGGTTGCGATAAGGACGAAAACAATGAAACCACCGGTAACTATCCCTTACAAATAGATAACAGCTGGCAATATTTTACCGAAACCCAAAGCGGCACCTATTACTCATCATTTACCTCTTACTGGCAGGTGGTAGGGAATGCAACTATAAACGGAATACCCGTAACCAAAGTATCGCAGCGGGATAGCAATACTACATCAGGCGAGATACACCAGGCATATACCTATTATAGCAATGTAAGCGATGGATTATATGGCATTGCAGCAGAAAACCACGGCTCCGCATTCTTTTTTAAAAACGGTGAAGAAAACTGGCCCGTGCTAAGCAATTTTTCGCGCTCGGCTAACGAAGCCGACAGCCTGTTTATTCCCGATACAGCCCTATACCTGCTGCGCTACCCCATAGTGCTTAACGAAATGTGGAGGTCAAATGAATTTGGGCCCTCTGCCAATACAAAACGGCAATGGATTGGCACAGAAACAATCACTACGCCGGCAGGAACATTTAACTGCGATAAACTTCAAATAATGCTCGATCTTGACAATAATAATCTCGCAGACCCGGAGGAGTCGACAATAATTCAGCACTTTTGCGATAAGGGCCTGATACAGGAAGAACAATTCCGTACGCTTGTATCCATCGCCGGCGATACAAGTTACTTTCACCGCATAACTAAGCTTACGCAGGTAAATTTTTGAAAGGACTTTACTTTGTGTAATCAGAAATAATCTGTGTATTCTTATACATGAAACAGTCCTTCGTAAACGATCAGCAGCTACCTCTGATAATAGAACCCAACGGAAACGGAAACTCAAAGCAAGAGCTTTTGAAATGGCTGGCGGCCAACAAAGCCAGCATGGACGAAAAGTTTATTAGGCACGGCGCGGTGTTGTTCCGTGGTTTTGAAATAAACAACCCGAATGATTTTGAAGACCTGGCTGTAGTGGTAGACCCTAAGCTGGAGCATTCGTATTACGGCACTTCGCCGCGCAATATGGTTAAGGGCACGAAATACATTTTTACCGCCAGCGAGCTTCCGGGTTACTATCCCATTATGCAGCACTGCGAAATGAGTTATGTAAAAAACCCACCGGTTAATATTTTCTTCTATTGTCATGTAGAGCCGGAGTATGGCGGCGAGTCGCCCATCTGCAATTTCCGGAAAGTATATGCCGACCTTGACCCAAAAATCAGGGCGGAGTTTGATAAGAAGGGTGTAATAACCGTGCGCAACTACTCGGGCCTGGACGGGGGCTCTAAATTCAACCTATTTGAATTGAAGAAGTGGAACGAGATATTCAACACTACCGATAAAGCAGAAGTAGAAAAACAGTGCCGCGAACAGGAAATAGAATTTGAATGGATGCCCGGTGGCAACCTGCGCCTGCTGCACCGCACACCGGCAGCTATCAACCACCCGGTAACTAAAGAGAAAGTTTGGTTTAACCACCTGCAGGTGTTTCACCCGCACGGTGCCGATGTAGAATACAGCTATATACACCAGCACCAGCAGCGCGGCAAAACATTTTTCTGGAAAGTGTTTTTAAGCCTGATGGTGAAACTAAAATCGGTAACCACCAAACCCATAGACCAAAGCATGAACGTGCTGTTTGGCGATGGCACACCTATACCCGATAGCTATGTAGAGCACCTGGAAGAAGTAATCTGGAAGAACCTGGTAATACTACCCTGGAAACAAAACGATGTAATAGCAGTAGATAACTTTAGCACGGCACACGGGCGGTTGCCATATGAGGGCAAGAGAGAAATACTTGTTTGCTGGAGCACACAATAAACCCATAACCCAATAAGAGAGGCCTGCCTTTAATTCTCCTCCTATTTTAGGAGGGGTGTCCCGATTTTTCATCGGGACGGGGTGGTAAGACAAATGAACGAACTTGACACCATACAGATAAACTTTAGCGAACACGGCCTCACCGTGCTCAACATCATCCTGGGGTTTATACTGTTTGGTATATCGCTCGAGCTAAAGAAAGAAGACTTCATTGCCCTGCTCAAAAACAAGAAGACATCCATTGTTGGTTTAACGGCGCACTTTCTTTTGCTTCCGCTGCTCACCTTCGCATTGGTAAAACTATTGCACCCACCACCATCGGTAGCCTTAGGAATGATACTCGTTGGTGCCTGCCCTGGTGGTAACATGAGCAACATGTTTACGCACATGGCCAAAGGCAATACTGCGTTGGCAGTAGGGCTAACTTCTGTATCGCATATGCTGGCTATAGGAATGACACCCTTTAACTTCTCCTTCTACGGCGGGCTGGATAGTGAAACGGCCGCGCTGCTAAAAACCATTCACCTCGATGTGTTTGAGGTGTTTCAAACCATTATATTTGTGATAGGCATACCCTTGGCCGCTGGCATTGCGCTTAACTACAGTAAACCGCTATTGGCTGAAAAGCTATGTGGGTACATGAAAAAATTCTCGCTCGTAGCATTTGCCATCTTTCTGGTAGCTGCCTTTGCCGGTAATGCGAAAGTGTTTATAGCCAACTTCCCCGTTATTATGCCGGTGGTTATTATTCATAACGCAGTTGCCTTAACCGGTGGTTATTTATTTGCAAGATTAATGCGGCTGGAGCAGCGTGACGTAAAAACCATCACCTTTGAAACCGGTGTGCAAAATGCCGGGCTGGGCCTTATACTCATCTTCACCTTTTTCAATGGCTTAGGTGGCATGGCCATAATTGCCGCCAGCTGGGGCGTGTGGCATTTGGTAAGTGGTGGCGCACTTGCTTACTGGTGGGGCAGAAAATCTTCTTAGTTTTCGCCCGCCAATTACTGTGACCGAACAACCAACCATCAAAAAACGATTACTACTCGCGCTGAAAATACTGCTCAGCGCAGCGGCAGTTTTTATCATTTACAAAAAGGTGGATATAAAGGCGGTGTCTGGCTACCTGGCCTCTGCAAACCTGTTTTGGTTAATGGCAGCTTTCATTGTGTTCTTTATCTCTAAGGCAATCTCTGCTCTAAGGCTTAACCAGTTCTTTAAGCAACATGGTGTAGTGCTAAGCGAAAAGCAAAACCTGTTTCTATACTTACTGGGCATGTTCTATAACCTGTTTGTGCCGCTGGTTGGTGGCGAGGCTTACAAGATCTACTTCATCCATCAGAGACAGGGCACACCGGTAAAGAGTTTAGTGTGGGCATCGTTGCACGACAGGGCCAGTGGCCTGATTGCGCTTACCGTATTTGCTATTTTGTTTTTTGTATGGTCATCGCTTAACCTGCCGTATAAAGTGTTTTCGGTAGCGTCTATACCAGTGGGCTATGCCGTTTATTACTTCGGGTTGCGTATTTTCTTTAAAGAATATTTACCGGTGTTCACCGGCAGCAACCTGTTATCGCTGGCAGTGCAGGCCACACAAATTCTCTGCTCATACTGTGTACTGATGTCGTTAGGCGTAAATGAACACATTGCCGACTACCTGTTTGTGTTTCTTCTTTCCTGCTATGCCTATATGATACCGGTAATAGGTGCCCGCGAAATGGCTTTTGTGTTTGGTGCACAGGCCATGCACCTGGATATGAACCTCTCACTGGCAATTAGCTTATTCTTTTACCTGTCGCTGGCGGCTACATCTTTAACCGGTGTGGTGTTCTTGTTTAAGCCGGATTTGTTGGAGCGAAAGTAAGCCCCCCGGATTTTTCAGTAGAAAGCATTGCCCTATTGTATCACCAGCACAATCTGCTTCGGCGGGTCAAAACAATGATGACACCTGTAGTGCCAGCCTTGAGGCGATTAAGAAGTAGAACTAAAAATTTTCTGTACCCGCGGATGAATAAACCAAACCCCAACAGGAAAGAATAACAAGAGAAACATATCTTTTGAGTAAGCATCAAAGCTAACAACCTCATGTTGTTCGATGGTAGCTATAGACTTTGCTATAAAGCAGGGAATAAAAACGAAGAAACAATACGTAAGATAAAAAGACCAAGGCAAAATGATGGCTAACCACCAACCATATATTTTGTAGTTATCTTGATCTATAACCAAAGCTCCATCAAAAAAGATCAAATTGGCAACCAAACTTAATACAACAAATACGAAATTGTAGTGAAAGGTCTTTATGTTGAGGTCGTGCCCTTGTGGAAGTTTTTCGTATAGGCTGGTGGCAAAATAGAATAACCAAACAAGAGCTATTATTACCCATACACCTATTAGAACTCCACTGATAGAATCTGGAAAAAAACTTGGGAGCAAAAAAAACACAAATATCTGCCAGGTGGGCAAGGTTAATAGCCTGTTCATTTTTTATTTATTGTATTACCAGTACAATCTGCTTAGGCGGGTCAAAACAATCTTTCGGCATTATTATTTTGTCAATAAAGATTTTATCCCGTGGTTTCACCCGGGCGGCAAGGTAGTTGGCAACATCCATAGTTGGCGCAGGCAGCGCTTCTGAATTGATTACAAACGTGAAGTCCATATGTTCCGGCCGGCACATTTTCCCGCTTCGGTTATCCTGTATCACCAGCCGGTTAAAATCGGGTAGCAGGAAAGGGATTACATCGCCAACCCCCACAACATTTTGCGCTAATACGGTATAGTTACTGTCTACCTGCACCTGGGCACTTACAAATGCCACAGGCCCTAACAATAACAGCAACATACTTAACAGTTTCATATAGCACTAAAGTAACCAATCTGTATAATAAAGGCAGGGCTCTTTTTAATCAACTAGCAATAAGCACTTTACAATATATGCTGCTGCTGCACGTCCATGTAACAATGGCAATAAACCTGCCTTTTAGCTACCATAACAGGCCTGGAAAGGGGAAGAAAACCTTTTAACCTATATGATGCTAATTAGGTTGCTTGCCATGCACAAACTGCTTAACTTAGCGCACTTTTAAACAACAGGTGTAAAGACCGGAATAATGGCTATAAAGATTACCAACGACTGTATCAACTGCGGAGCTTGTGAACCCGAATGCCCCAACGGCGCCATATATGCCGATGGCGATAAATGGAAGATAGCTGATAGAACGGGCGTGCATGGCGCTTATACGCTGATGGATGGCACTACCATAGATGCCGATAGTAGCCAGGCGCCGTATTCTACCGATACCTATTACATAGTTACCGATAAATGCACCGAGTGCAAGGGCTTTCACGATACACCACAGTGCGCATCGGTTTGTCCTGTAGATTGTTGCCTGGCAGATGAATTACATGTAGAAACCGAAGAAGCCTTACTTGCCAAAAAGGCCAAACTTCACTTAGCTTAATGCCGGCCTGCTTTACCCGCAGCCCACAAATTACTTTCAACAATGGATATAAAACCTGAAACACAACCACACCATCCGGTAGAAACGAAGGATGTTGAGAGCGTTGTTATTCGCTTTTCCGGCGACTCGGGCGATGGCATGCAACTTACAGGCATGCAGTTTACAGATACTACTGCCCTGTTGGGCCAGGACCTCTCTACCTTTCCGGAGTTTCCGGCAGAGATACGTGCCCCGGCGGGTACCATTGCCGGTGTATCCGGCTTCCAGGTTCACTTTGGCAGCAAAGAAATTTTTACCCCCGGCGACCAATACGATGTGCTGGTAGCCATGAATGCAGCCGCGCTAAAGAACGACCTTAAGCGCCTGAAAAGGGGAGGAGTGGTAGTGGTAAACACTGCCGGCTTCGATTCTAAAAACATGAAGTTATCGGGCTACCCCGAAGGCTCTGTTAGCCCGCTGGAAGACAACACACTGCACGATTATATAGTTTACAAAATAGACGTAACCAAGCACACCAAAGAGGCGCTGAAAAATTCGCCCTTGGGTATGAAAGATGTGGAGCGCTGCAAAAACATGTTTGTGCTCGGCGTGCTGTTCTGGATGTTCGATAAGAGCATGGACTTTACCCTTAAGTTTTTAGAAGAGAAATTCGGTAAGGTTCCGGACATACTTAACGCCAACGTTACCGCTCTAAAAAGCGGCTGGAACTACGGCGACA
>DATGXP010000577.1:0-1741 GCA_035298845.1 Chitinophagales bacterium | reverse complement strand
GGGAGATATATAGTAAGCTGGTTTAAAACTTGTTAAGCACAGGCAATTAAGCGTAAAAAAATTACTGATATGTGGTTCCGGCTCTTATTTTTGATTTTATAAACAACCTCACAATGAAAAAGGCTTTCTCAATTATCGTTATGCTGGCTTATGCTGGCTTTATGTCGGCCCAAACCACAGCGCCGGCGCAAAAACAATCTACTGTAGTTGACCACTCGCACGATGGGCATAACCATGATGGACATGACCACGGCCCGGCCACAACAGCCCCTCAAGCCAAAGAGGCTGCACCAGCTGCTGCCAAGCCAGCTAACCCTAATGCCGCCAGAATAGTTTTTAAGGAAGAGACCCACAACTTTGCCGAAGTACCTGAAGGTCCACAGGTAACTTATGAGTTTAAGTTTAACAATGCCGGCAAAGAGCCGTTGATACTATCTAACGTGCGTGCGAGTTGCGGTTGCACTACCCCTAGCTGGCCTAAAGAACCAATTCTACCCGGTAAAGACGGTGCCATATTGGTTACTTATAATACACAGGGCCGGCCGGGACCATTCAACAAATCGATTACCATTAACTCTAACGGCGAGCCTGCTGATAAAATCATCTACATTAAAGGTGAAGTAGTAAAAGCAGAGCCTGAGAAATCGGTACCGGTTGAGCAGCCAAGCCTGTTATCGCCTAAAAACTAATTTTACAAATCCTTATAACTAGAAAAACCCCGTCTGTGCCAGATGGGGTTTTTCATTTTATTTGCACCCGCTAATTGATTTTGCATTGCCTGGCAACAGGCAACTAACAACCAACAACTGATAACCATGCCTAAAGTTTCGAATAAAGGAATACAGATGCCCGCTTCACCCATCCGTAAGCTGGTACCCTATGCCGATGTGGCTAAAAAGAAAGGAGTAAAAGTATACCACCTGAATATAGGTCAGCCAGACCTTGAGACGCCCAAGCAGTTTTGGGATACACTGAAGAATACAGACATGAAAGTGCTGGAGTATTGTCCGAGTAACGGCCTTGAAAGCTACCGCAAAAAGTTTGCAGAGTACTACAACAATATAGGCATAGCAGTAGATGCTTCGCACTTTATGATAACCGAAGGCGCCAGCGAAGCCCTATCTTTTGGTATGCTTAGCTGCCTGGATGAAGATGATGAGATCATCATTCCTGAGCCTATGTATGCAAACTATATTGGCTTTGCTACTGTAGGTAAGATAAAGGTAAAGCCAATTCCTACTTCTATAGAGACCGGCTTTGCATTGCCTCCAATCGGCGATTTTGAAAAGGCCATCACGCCTAAAACAAAGGCTATACTTATCTGTAACCCTAATAACCCAACGGGTTATTTATACAGCAAAGAAGAGCTGCTGGTACTACGCGAAATATGCCTTAAGCACGACCTATTCTTATTTGTAGATGAAGTTTACCGCGAGTTTTTATATGGTGGCAAAAGCTTTTACAGTGCATTGAACTTAGAAGGCATGGATAGCCATGTAGTGGTGTTCGATTCAATATCCAAGCGCTTTTCGGCATGCGGTGCGCGTATAGGCGCCCTTGTAACGCGCAATAAAGAGGTGTTGGCCTCGGCTCTTAAATTTGGGCAGGCGCGCTTATCACCTAACTCGTTAGGGCAAATAGCCGGTGAAGGCCTATTTGATTTGGGGCAGGATTATTACAATGGTATAATAGCCGAATATCAAAAGCGTCGTGATGTAATGGTAGAGTTGCTCAACAAAAT
>DATGXP010000576.1:0-1744 GCA_035298845.1 Chitinophagales bacterium | reverse complement strand
AGGCAGCGCATTACGGCCGAGATAAACCCTCACCGGTATCAAAAAGTTTATTTCTCAGCTATACAATATGGGTCGTTGTATTCGTTCTATAATCCGCAGTTAAGGGCAGAGTTGACAAAAGATGTGGATGTTTTATTGGTTTGCGGTATTGCGCGGTACGAGCAGTTAAAAAGCTACCTGGAAACAAAAGCGCGGAAAGTGTATGTAAGGGATTATAAGGATCACCACAACTTCGACCGGTACGACCTGGATAATATACGCGAAACGTTTAAGAACCTGGGCGATGTAAAAAAGATTATTGTTACCACTGAAAAAGATGCTGCAAGGCTGGAAGAATTTACAAGTTGGTTTTCAGAAAATAAAATTGAAATATTCGTGCAGCCAATACAGGTAAAGTTTATTGATGATGACGCCGATAAATTTAACAAGGATGTGCTGAGTTATATTGAACATGTGAAACCAAGAGTAACGGAGTAATAGATAAACAACAAAAATCATTCATGGGAAACCTGCTAGAGAGAATTAAAGAAACCAGTGCATTTTTGAAGGCTAAAATTGAGCACGACTACAAGTTTGGTGTAATACTTGGCTCTGGCCTGGGCAACCTAACCAAAGAGATAAAAACGCATGTAAAAATACCGTATACAGAAATCCCGAATTTCCCGGTATCAACAGTGCAGGGCCATAGTGGAAGTTTGATTTTTGGCGAACTGGGTGGTAAAAATATAGTGGCTATGAGCGGCCGTTTTCACTACTACGAAGGTTACAGTATGGAGGAGGTAACCTTTCCGGTGCGTGTAATGAAAGCCCTGGGTGTAGAAACACTTTTAGTATCTAATGCATCGGGAGGTATGAATGCTAATTTTGAGGTGGGCGACCTGATGATATTGACCGACCATATCTACCTGCAGCCCGACCATCCGCTGCGCGGAAAAAATTATGAAGAGTTAGGCCCGCGTTTTCCTAATATGAATAATGCCTATAACCCTGAATTGGTAAAGAAGGGTTTGCAGATTGCAAAAGAAAATAACATAACCTGCCACACCGGTGTATATGCCGGGGTGCAGGGCCCTACATTCGAAACTCCCGCCGAGTATAAGATGTTTCATATACTGGGTGCCGATATAGTGGGTATGAGTACTACGCCCGAAGTGGTAGTTGCCCGCCACGGCGGCATGGAAGTGTTTGCTATTTCGGTAGTGAGCGATATGGGCTACCCGCCGGAGAAGGCCGACAAGGTTACACATGAATTTGTATTGAAAAAGGCAGCCGAGGCTGAACCTAAAATGACTTTGCTGATTACTGAACTGCTACGACAGATTTGATACGTTAGATAAAATGACACATGTGGCGCTCAGGTATTTTTTGTTTTTTCTGCTGTTAACCGGTGGCGGCCATGCCTATGCTTTTATTGAGGGAGATACACTTGCTACGCCTAAAATAGATTCGGTGCCGCAATTGTTGGGCCGAAAGGGGGTATTATATCCATCTACTAAAAACGATACCTGGTTTATTGGTTCTGAGCCGGAGAAGAGATATGTGATTGACTCTTCTATTTTTCAGATACAGTGGTATAATATGGCACAGCGCAATGGTATTGAATATGCCAATGCGGGCAACACCGGTACTGCAGCCTACCCAATGGTGTTTTCACTAAACCGTAGCACGGGTTTCAACTTAGGTTATAATCAGTTTGATATCTATCGCTACACCAAAGATTCTGTGCGCTACTACCAGGTTATTC
>DATGXP010000575.1:0-1731 GCA_035298845.1 Chitinophagales bacterium | reverse complement strand
GGTATATACTGGATGACCATACTGGCCGGCATGGGTATTTTGTTTGCCGTATCGCCCCTGGTTAGCGAGGCCTTTGGCGAAGATAAAGGCTATAAGAGCATAGGTGTGCTTATATCCAGCCTGGTAGTTTCGGCAGTGCTTACGGTAGTGTTTATGCTTATAGTTTGGGTAATAGCCGATAACCTGCATGTGCTGCAACACAGCGAAACCGATACGGTACTGGGCGGCAAATTTTTATACCTGGTAAACTACTCTACCGGCTTTGTTTTCTTTTTTATGGCCGGCAAACAGTTTTTAGATGGCATGGGCCGAACGCACATAGGTATGTACATTACTGTGGCGGGTTTAGTAATCAACTGCTTTTTAAATTGGGTATTGATATACGGTAAACTTGGCCTGCCGCAAATGGGCATAGAGGGCGCAGCTATTGCTAATGGCATATCGCGTGCGCTGATGACCTTAGCCATTCTTATTTATATATGGCGCGATGAACGGGTGCGTGAGCTACGCAGGGAATTTATAACCTATACGGCCCCCAGCCTTAGCTATGTAAAACCCATATTGATAATTGGTGTGCCGGCAGGCTTACAGTTTTTTTGGGAGGTAGCGGCCTTTAATGCCGGGCAAATAATGAGCGGCTGGATAAGCACCGCCGCCGAGGCTGCACATATGATTGCCATAGGCCTTGCTTCTATCACCTTTATGGTGCTCACCGGTATATCGGCCGCCGGCACTATTATGATTGGGTATAGCTATGGCGCTAAAGATAAAGAGGGCATACGTGTAGCGGGCAATACTGTGTTTTTGCTTACTGCGCTTATAGAGATAGTGTTTGCCATTCTGTTTTTTGCAGGGCACAATGTGCTGCCTTTTCTGTATACCGATAATGCAGAGGTGGTTACCATAGCTGCATACATGCTTTTGTTTGCCGCCATATTTCAAATAAGCGATGGACTGCAGGCAGTAGCCGCCGGTGCGCTGCGTGGTATGCAGGATGTAAAATACCCCGCCATATTTGCTTTTGTATCGTACTGGATGATAATGATACCGGCCTGCTACCTGCTGGCATTTACCTTCGGCATGGGCCTAAAGGGAATATGGATTGGTTTTATTATTGGCCTTACAGTAGCCGCTGTGCTGCAATTGCTAAGGTTTTGGTATGTACTGCGCCACCTAAAGTTTGAAGACTAATTAACCCTACCGTAATACAATAAAAAACCCCGCGCAATTGCTTGCTGCGGGGTTTACCTTAAGATTCCTTCAATCTTGCGGTAAAAGTTAGGCTATTAATCCTGGTCCCATTTACGGTCAACCTTATTGCTTATTTTAGGTACGGTTTGTATGTAGGCCCATATAGATTTTAGTTCTGTTTCTGTCATGCCATTATAAGGCAGCATAGGGTCGCGCAGGGTGTGGCCGTCTTTATTTTTAGAGCGCAGCATGGCATTTGCAAAGTCTTCATAGGTCCAGCGGCCTAAGCCGGTTTCTTCATCGGGTGTAATGTTGGCGGTCAGTCTTTCTTTACCATCCAGCGATACCATCTTGTTGCCGCCGCCCATAAAGCCGCCTGTTTTTTCAGGAAACTCCATGTTCAGTGTTTTAAAATCGGCACTGTGGCAAGGGTAGCAATCGTAGCGGCCGGTAACCAGGTAATGGCCAAATTCTACTGCCTTGGTGCTATCCGGGTGGGCAATAGGCGCTGCCGGGTAAGGTATTTTTTTGAAAGCCACA
>DATGXP010000574.1:0-7936 GCA_035298845.1 Chitinophagales bacterium | reverse complement strand
GTTGTAAGGCCCGGCAGTTATCTTTTGGCTGATATACTTTGGTGTGCGTGCCGAACTGCCCAGAACGTTGAAGTAAAAGCTGAATACTTTCTTGATGTTACCCCGTACCTCCAGCCCCAGAACGCGCTGAAACACGAAGCGGCTGTTGTAGCTTTCGCCACCCACCTTTACATCTATCACGGGGTTAAAACGCAAGTCGAACACGCCTCTCTTCTTAGAGGTTACATGCAGAAAACTGGCCGGCTCGCGGTAAAACTTCCAGAGCGGTTTGCGGGTTCTGCTTATCAGGCTATCGGTCCATTCGGCGTTATCATCTATCAGGTATTGTAGCTGAAACTGCAGGGTCTTGTTAAACCGCAGGTTAGATAGCAGCAGCGTTTCGGCCACCTTAGCCGCATTGCCGCGGTAGTAGGGTTTATCTACAGTGTGCTGTATAGGCAGTATCTTGCTGAACTTAATGTCTAATCTATCGAGGTATACATTGGCATCGGAGTTAAGCTGAACAAAAGTGCCCTGGCCCCATACAGAAAGTGACAACGCCGCTAAAACAATTGCAAGTAAGGTTTTCTGCATACTCAATTTTTGCCTATGATAATGTTAGTGCCAAACGTAGCTAATTTTACGTGCCCTGCAAACCAATATGGCTAACTTAAGCACCACCTAGCCTTGTTTGGGTTGCTTTTTAAGCAGCAGGATAATTAAAGCACCTATGGTAATTAGCGCCAGCCCCACCACCAGGCACCACTTAAGGGAGGTAAAGAAAGAGGCTACGTGCACCTCGGTATCGGTAAAGTTAGGGTAGCTGTTCATCAGGTTGGCAATGCCAATGTTCTCGCAGTAATCTACCACTAGTATAAACAAGGGGAACAGGTGCAGGTTACCGGTGCGTGTGCCTTTGTTAATAAGGCCTTTAAATATCAGCGAGGTAATCATTAGAAAGAAGAATGTGTAGGCCAGCGGGTACAGCGTATCGGCTATCAGCCCGAACTTAATGGCAAAGCTGCGGCCGGCATCGCCATAATCGGCTATTATACTGCGTGCCTGCTCTGGCGTGTAGTGAAACTGCAGGTCCAGTATCTCTACCTTTTTGCCGCTATTCGCTTCAAAGGCTTTGGCCCCTTGCGGCATTACGTAGGCACCAAATAGAAGGTAAAGCAGCAGGGCGGCTACAAAGGTTTTCCAGTTGGCAATGCGTAGGAAGTAGGCCGATACTTTTCGAATCATGCGAACAAGTTAGTTAAAAATCTGTTAAGCAATAGATGTCGTAAGTAAGGTTGGTAGTATAGTTTCGACCAAATAGTATAAAATCACACAGAATGAAAAATGGCTTATTAATTTTACTGGCAGTATCGCTCACACTTACATCGTGTGCGCAGAAAAAGACAAACCCCGAACAATCAAAAACCAAAGCAATGAGCAACCAGAATAACGACAGCACCAAAGTGATTAAAACCGATTTAGAGTGGCAAAAGATATTGACACCAGAGCAGTACCATGTATTGCGGGAGAAAGGCACCGAAGCGCCTTTTACCGGTAAGCTATTAAAGAATACCGAAACCGGTGTATATACCTGCGCCGCCTGCGGCAACGAGTTGTTTACTTCGGATATGAAGTTCGATTCGCACTGTGGCTGGCCAAGTTTTGATAAGGAAATAGCAGGAGGGAAGATTAACACCCATACAGATGTGAGCCACGGCATGGTGCGCACCGAAATAACCTGTGCCAAGTGCGGCGGCCACCTGGGCCACTTATTTGATGATGGCCCTACCGAAACCGGTATGCGCTATTGTGTGAACTCACTTTCGATAGACTTTAAGAAACAGTAAAGGCACTAACGTGTGTTTTTTTTAGCAGGCTATTTTATCGCACGATAAAGTAGCCTGTTTTTTTTGCGGCTAATAGCAATAGCCGCAGGGGCCATATCCTTTTTGCACGGCTTCGGCCTTGCTTACTTCCTTTACCGTGTGCGAACACTTCTTCAGCCCCTGGCAATAGTGTGAGTGGTATTTGGTAGCACCGGAGCTTATACAGATATATACTTTATCGCTTTGCGCAAAGGCAAGCAACATAAATGTTGTAACAGCAATAAATATTGTTTTCATGCGCGCTTGTTAATATGGTATGGAATATAATACAACTATGAATGTAGGATATAATTTAATATCTGCATGGCCTACCGTGGAAATGTTTTCTCACTTCCACAGCCTAAATCCCCAATTAACATTGTGTTCCTCACTTTCTTAAAATTCATAAAAGGCACCTGCTTACCAATGGTGTTATAAGTATTTGTAGTCCGGTACAGAGTATATACCGGTGTGGAACAGGAATTGCTTTTGGTATACACATGTGCCAATAAATTATTGGCAGTAGATGTATGTTAAAACGGGATTTATGCAAACGGTAGATAAAAAGGATATTAAAGAGTTACTGGCAGAGGCTAAGAGATTTTGTAATGCTATAGTTACATATACAGATATCCTGGGCCTGAGCCAGCGCGATATTGGCACCTTTGCTGTTGATGTAGAATTGCTGCGCTATGTTATAGATCACGATGATTCATTTACTGAAAGTTTTATCAGCTACAATGCAATCTCCATTCAATGGCGCTTAACCGATCTGGTTGCCGCTTGTATTGCCAGCAAAGATTATAATGAGCAAATAGGTCAAGACCTGGGTATAAAACTGCCGATAAGCGATACACAAGGTTTAAAAAGTATGCACCTGAAGTGGAGCACCGAAAAAACTTATTCCGCCAACATTAACAAATAGCAGTATCTCATTCATAAAATCTGACACTATGAAAAAGCCTTACTCTAACCTTATCCTTATCTCTTTTACCGGTACATCCAACCGGTTCTTTGTGTGTAAACAATTTTCTCCAATCGTTATCGAAGTAGAGGCTGGAAGCCGCATAGCGGCTGCTGTTCCTTCGGGATGTTCGGTTTGCCCTACAGATAGCGATAATCTGCCAAAGCCTTAAAGTAAACCTGATATATTTTTTTAATCCAAAACTCAAACATAACATGAAAAACAGAATTTTACATTCAAAAAAAGTCAGCTTGTTGCTACTTGCAATTATGATGACAAGCGCCTCGGTATTCGCGGCTACTTTTACAGCAGTAACTTCTGGTACCTGGAGCAGCTCTGCTACCTGGGGTGGCACAGCGCCTTCTGAAAACATTGTGCTGGATCAGATAATCATTTCTCCGGGCGTAACCGTAACGATGGATAACAACGTGAGTGTAAGTGGTGCTTTGGCTTCGCTAACCGTAAACGGAACGCTAACCTCTGCCGCCAATAACTCGTTAACTGTAGGTACACTGGGTACTGTTGCGGGTTCTGGTAATATCGTAGTAGGCAGCATGGTAATGAATACCGGTGCTGTAGTTACTTTTACCGGTAATATAGCAGCAAATACTGTAACCAGTGCAGCCGGCTCATTATCGCTGGCAGCGGATGTAATGGCTAATCAAACCCTTAACCTTAATAGTGGTACGCTTACCTTAAATGCAGGCAGCAGCCTTGATTTGGGAAATAATGCCACTGTAGTAGTTGCAGGCGGTGCATTAAGCCTAAACGGTGGTAGCCTTGGCCTTACAGGTGCTTACAACGTTAGCTATACAACTGCATCTTCAGTTGCCGGTTTAGAATTAACCGGTTCGGGCCTTAATGATGTTACAGTAAATGTGTCTTCGGGCAATTCTGTTACTCTTACTTCAGACCTTGCTATAGATGGCGACCTTAGCCTTACAAGCGGTTCTTTGGTATTAGCAGGTAACGACCTTACTATATCAGGCGATATAGCTGCCGGTGGTAACGGTACAATATCTTCTACTGTTCCGGGTTCAAATGTAACTGTTGCAACTTCAGGCAGCCTTTCGGGCTCGCTTAATTTCAGCGGTCAGTCTAACATGGTAAACAATCTTAGCATTACAGTAGGCAATGGCAACCAGGCGCAACTTGGTGGCCAGGTTACTGTTTCGGGTGTTTTGCAATTAAACAGCGGTACTCTTAACTTTAGCGGTGCTGATTTGACCATTGACGGTACTGTTAGCGGTTCAGGCTCACTTAGCGGTAACGGTTCTTCAGACCTTAGCATTACTACTGCAGGCGGTATAGGTGGTAGCCTTAACTTTGCCAGCGGTGGCCAGTCGGTAAACGATTTGAGCATCAACGTAGGTTCGGGTAATTCAGTTGTATTAGGTTCAGCACTTACTGTAGAAGGTACTCTTAACCTTACCAGCGGCAGCGGCCTTAATATCAGCGGACAATCGCTTACTATAGGTACAGGTGGTAACATAAGCGGCACTGGTAACATAACCGCTAATGCATCTTCTTCTTTGGTAATCAACTCTACTACAGGCACCTCATCTCCAATCAGCATATCGGGTGGTATATTAGGTAGCCTTACTGTAAACAGCGGTAGCGGTAACTCTGTAAGCCTTGGTGGCGATCTTTCAATTGCTACTATGCTTACTTTGCAAAGCGGTTCTTTAAATCTTAACGGATATGACCTTACCATTGCAGCCAGCGGCAACGTTGCGGCATCGGGTTCAGGCTCTATATCTTCTACCAATACGTCTAATATATCTGTAATGACCACTTCAGGCTTAACAGGCGACCTTGATTTTGGTGCTAACGGCAGCGCGGTAAATAACTTTACCGTAAGTGTAGGCGCTGGTAACAGTGTAAACATTGATGGTGACTTAACTGTAGATGGCAGCCTGCAGCTTACCAGCGGAACTTTGAACTTTAGCGATGCATCTTTAACAATAGATGGTACTGTTACGGGTTCTGGTTCAATTAGTGGCAATGGTTCTTCTGATCTTACTGTAACTACAGCAGGTGGCCTTACCGGCAGCCTTAACTTTGCTACAGGCGGTCAAACTGTAAATAACTTTACTATCAATGTAGGTTCTGGTACATCTGTAGCAGTTGGTTCCGCACTTACCGTAAACGGCGCACTTAATTTAGATGGCGGCAGCGGTATTAACATCAACGGCCAGTCTCTTACAATAGGCACTAACGGTAGCATTACCGGTTCGGGCAATATTACAGCTAACAGCTCTTCATCTTTAACAATTAACGCTACCGGCGGCAATGCAGCATCAATCAGCATTGTAGGTGGTGTTATTGGTTCTTTAACAGTAAACAGCGGCAGTGGCAGCACTGTAACTTTGGGCAGCGACCTTACAGTAAGCAATACGCTTAGCCTGCAAGGTGGTACTTTGGTATTAGCCGGTTACGACCTTACTATCGATGGCGACATTGCTGCAGGTGGCAGCGGAAATTTATCTTCTACTTCTGCATCGGATGTAACTATCAGCACAAACACTTCAACTTCTGGCTCACTTAGCTTTAGCGGCAGCGGCAACACTGTAGGCGATCTTAATATCGACCTGGGTGGCAACGGTAGCTCTGCAAGCATCGGTTCTGACCTTACCGTTACCGGTTCTCTTAACTTTACCGGTGGTAGCGTAAATGTAGGTAGCAACGACCTGACTATAGCTGCAGGTGGTACCATCACCGGTGCCGATAGCGGTTCATATGTTATTACAGATGTTAACGGTTCGCTGGGTATGAATATAGATGCCAGCGCTTCAACTGCCTCTACATTCCACGTAGGTACCTCATCGCACTATGCTCCGGCAGCTGTAAACCTGAACGGCAATACCAGCGGCAACGTATGGGTAGGTGTTATGGGTAATGTAATGGCTAACGGTACAAGTGGTTCAGATATTTCTACAACAGAATCAGTAGTAGATGCTACATGGGAAGTTGAATCAGATATTTCATCTAACCTGAATCTTGACCTTACAGTAATGTGGTCTGCAGATATGGAAGTAAACGGGTTTAACCACAATGCCGCTTATGTATCACACTATATGAACGGTGCATGGGATGCAAGCGCTACAGCACAAGCTACTGCACAGGCCAACGGTATGTTTAGCCTTAGCAAAAACGGTTTAACATCACTTAGCCCGTTTGCAGTGTTCGATCAAAATACTTCCGTAGGTATAAGCGATGTAACAGCTGACATTACTATGCAGGTGTTCCCTAACCCGGCTACTAACGTTATCCGTGTTAAGAACAGCAAAGCAACTACTGAAACCATAAACGTAGAACTAACAAACGTAATAGGCCAGACTGTAGGTGTATACCGCATGACAAACAGCGATCTTGATATTCCGGTAACAAGCTTGTTTAAAGGCAACTATTTTATCCGCCTTTACAACAAGAACATGAACGTAGTAAAGAAATTTACCAAGATATAATTGGGATTGGGTTATTTAAACAAAAAGGGGCTGTCGAAAGACGGCCCCTTTCTTTTTGCTAACACTGCCGGTTTTTAATGCAGGGTATATGTCTTTATCCGTTTTATTATCTCTTGCTGCGGAACACGCACCCGTGCATCTACCACATACTTTTTCTGTGCTTCTTTTTTTAAAGTATCATTTTCAAGAGCAAACTGCGCAATTTGTTCGGGTGTAAATTTATCGGCAGGTGCCGCCTGCGGGTAATCGCGTTTGTATCCAAACAATTCTAACGTATCGCCTGCTACACTTTCAAACAGTTCTATCTCACCTGGCGTAAGCTTTTCGCTGTAATGGCGCATATTGGTTGCATCTACCGGCTTTATTACATTTCGCCACATGTCGCCAGAGGCTGCGGTGCGTTTTGCTTCGTCGGATAAGTAGAAGTTCATTATCTCATCGGTCCAGTTTATGCCCAGCATTTGTAGTATAGGTTGCAATGCTTGTTTAGGGTTGGTTATAAACTCTTCGTAGCGCAATACGCAGATTCTTTCGGGGGGAGTGTTTTGTGCCAGTGCTGCCGATAGTTCCTGTTCCTGTTTCCACTGTTTTGCTACAAAGTAAATGTGCTTTTCGCCAACTATACTGTTTTTAAAAGAGGCCGCCACGTCACGTCCATCACGCAGCAGGTGTATATAGTAAGGCTGCCAGCCGGCACTTTCAATTTCTGGTATGTAATAAATGTTAGCCATGCTTTTGCAGCACCAATACCGGGCATTTTTCTCTTCAGCTTTTATTTGATAGACCACCCTGAAAATATCCGTAAGAGATTTCTCTTTTACACGCTTTATTATGTCGTCCACCGAAAAGGTAACATTATGCCAGGCTACCGGGTTAGCGTTTACGTAATCGGCTATATCGCCCACGAGCTTAACGAAATTTGTCTCTATTGATATATCCCCGTACAAGGGCAGCAGAGGTGAAAACATTTGTAACAGATGGGGTGGGTGTGGGGCCTCTATTTCTTTTAGTTGGTTTAACATCAGCCGCAGTAGGTTAGATCCTGAACGTTGTGTGCCTACTATAAGTAATGGTCTGCTATTGTTTCTCAAAATACTGGTTAGTTTTATTGCAAATAAGCATAAAAATATTTTTCGTGAAGAAACATGTAACCCTCCTTGTAGTATTGTCTTTTGCTTTTTTTAAAGGAATAGCCCAAATATTACCCCCTCCCGGCGCAGTAATTAACTACACGCAGATAATGCTGGAGTACCAGCCTTTAACCGGTGCCGAATTATACGTGGTGCAAGTGGTAGAAGATACGGCAGGCCCGATGTTTGCTGAACCGCTTATAACCCAATTTGATTCATCTACAGCTACCATAATTACAGGCCTTAAGTTTGGTAAGAAGTATTTATGGCGCTATGCAGGTATTATCAAGGGCACTCAAATGGGTTGGAGCGGCCCGTATAATTTCCATATTGCGGCTAAGCAGCTAAACTACCAGCCGTCTGTGCCTGAAATTGTTGTAAATGATACAGGCCTTACATCGGGAGGGCTCATTGTTTCTGACTGGAATGATTACATCATGGATAGGAATGGAAACAATGTATGGTATCTGCCGGAAGTGGCTGGCAAAAAATGGGCTTTTGCACCTAATGGTGATTTGCGTATAACCTATA
>DATGXP010000573.1:0-3585 GCA_035298845.1 Chitinophagales bacterium | reverse complement strand
AGATATTCTGTTTACTGCTAACATCGAAGATTTAAAGCAGGCTAACTTCTTTATAGTTGCGGTGCCTACCCCGGTTGATAAGCACAATGTGCCGGACCTTAAGCCGGTATTGGCCGCTTCTACCACCATTGGCAAAGCGCTGAAGAAAGGCGACTATGTGGTGTTTGAATCTACCGTATACCCCGGTTGCACCGAAGAAGACTGCCTGCCGGTAATGGAAAAAATATCGGGTTTAAGCCTGGCTAATGGTGATTTTAAGTTAGGTTATTCACCAGAGCGTATCAACCCCGGTGATAAAGAGCACACTATCACCAAGATTATGAAAGTAGTATCGGGCAGCGATGCAGAATCGCTGGATGTAATAGCCCGCACGTATGAAATTATAGTAACCGCCGGTACACACCGTGCATCCTCTATCAAAGTAGCAGAAGCTGCCAAGATTATTGAGAACACCCAGCGCGATTTAAACATCGCTTTGATGAACGAGCTATCGCGTATTTTCGACCTGATGGGTATTAATACTTACGAGGTTTTGGCTGCGGCGGGTACTAAATGGAATTTCCTTAAGTTTTTCCCCGGCCTGGTAGGCGGCCACTGCATAGGTGTAGACCCTTACTACCTTACTTATAAATCGAACGCATTGGGTTATACACCTGAGGTGATACTGGCCGGTAGAAAGATAAACGATGATATGGGCGCACACGTGGCCCGCAAGCTGGTGCAGCAGTTAATTAAACAGCATAAACAGATAGATGCTACGCGTGTGCTGGTAATGGGTGCTACGTTTAAAGAGAATGTGAGCGATATACGCAATAGCAAAGTGGTAGATGTAATAACAGAGTTGAAAAACTACTCGGTAAAAACAGAGGTTGTAGACCCGTTGGCCGATGCCGAGGAGTTTCATGAAGAGTATGGTATAGACCTGCACAAAGAGTATGGCAAAGATTACGATGCTGTTATTGTAGCCGTTAATCACGAAGAATACACCAACCTGGGCGATGAGTTTTTTGCAAAAATTTTGAAGAAGGATGGTATTGTAGTAGATGTAAAAGGCGATTTGAGAAATAAGGTTAAGCAGTTTAATTATTGGTCATTATAAAAATAGTATTGCCTCGTTTCTTTTGAGGCAGTTACATATTACACAACAATGAAAAAGATATTAATTACAGGAGGGGCAGGTTTTATAGGGTCGCATGTGGTGCGCTTGTTTGTAAACAAGTATACCGATGCGCAGATTGTAAACCTGGATAAGCTTACGTATGCAGGTAACCTTGAAAACCTGAAGGATATAGAAGATAAACCCAACTATAAATTTGTAAAGGGTGATATTACTGATGCTGAATTTATTAATAAGCTATTTAACGACGAACAGTTTGATACCGTCATCCACCTGGCTGCCGAAAGCCATGTAGACCGTAGCATATCTAACCCGCTGGAGTTTGTAACTACCAATGTAATAGGTACCGTTAACCTGCTGAACGCTGCCCGCAATTTGTGGGGCTGCAGCAAGGACAAACCTATGCCAACCGATAAACGCTTCTACCACATCTCTACCGATGAAGTATATGGTGCATTGGGAGAGGAGGGTATGTTTACCGAAGAAACCGCTTATGACCCGCATAGTCCTTACTCGGCCAGCAAAGCCAGCAGCGACCACTTTGTAAGGGCCTACTACGATACGTACAACTTACCGGTGGTTATATCTAACTGCAGCAACAACTACGGGCCTAATCACTTTCCTGAAAAACTGATACCGCTTTGTATTCACAACATAAAAAACAATAAGCCGCTGCCTATTTACGGTAAAGGCGAAAACGTGCGCGACTGGTTATATGTTGTAGACCACGCGCGCGCTATAGATGTGATTTTGAATAACGCCAAACCGGGCAGCACTTACAACATTGGCGGGCACAACGAGTGGAAGAACATAGATGTAATACGCCTGCTATGCAAAATTATGGATAACAAGCTGGGTCGCGCCGAGGGTGAGAGCGAAAAGCTTATCACCTTTGTAAAAGACCGCGCTGGTCACGATTTACGTTACGCTATCGATTCTACCAAGCTGCAAAACGATTTAGGCTGGAAACCATCGCTACAGTTTGAAGAAGGTTTGGAAAAAACAGTGGATTGGTACCTGGCAAACGATGAATGGTTGACTAATGTAACCAGCGGGGGCTATAAGAGCTATTATGAAAAGCAGTATGTAGAAAGATAAATGGTAAGCTACCAATTATCAAATTACAAATTACCAATGAAAAGGCAGTAAGCGCAATGTACGAAACACAATATCACTCTTTCGATTTAAGTAATTCATCATTCCTTATTACAGGAGGGGCCGGTTTTATTGGGTCGAACATAGCCGAGTATTTATTGAAATACGGTGCCAAAAAAGTACGCGTGTTCGATAACCTGGCCACGGGCCGCGCTTCGAACATCGAGCCATTTAAATCGAATCCTGCGTTTGAATTTATAGAAGGCGACCTGCGCGACTTAGCAGCCTGCCGCCAAGCCTGCGAAGGTATAGATTATGTTAGCCACCAGGCTGCATTAGGCTCAGTGCCCCGCTCGATAAAAGAGCCCTGGAACACCAACGATGTGAACGTAGGCGGCTATGTAAATATGATTACGGCAGCCAAAGATGCAGGTGTAAAGAAATTTGTATATGCCTCTTCATCTTCTGTATTTGGCGATGAGCCAAGCCTGCCTAAAATAGAATCGAGAATTGGCAAGCAGCTATCGCCTTATGCCGTTAGCAAGTATGCCAATGAGTTGTATGCCGATGTGTTTCACAAAACATATGGCTTACAGGTAATTGGCCTGCGCTACTTCAACATATTCGGCCCAAGGCAAGACCCTAACGGGCAGTATGCAGCTGTTATCCCATTGTTTGTTTCTAAAATTATGGAACGTGGTGAAGTGTTTATAGATGGCGATGGCGAACAAACCCGCGACTTTACCTTTGTAGAGAACGCTGTGCAGGCCAATGTGCGCGCTATGCTTACTGATAATAAAGATGCAGCCGGGCAGGTGTTCAATATTGCAGTGGGAGAGAACTTCTCGGTTAATCAACTATACAACAATATAGGCAAGCTGCTTGGTAGCGACCACCGCCCTACCTACCGCGGCGCCCGCGCCGGCGATATACGCAACTCGCTGGCCGATATTACAAAGGCAAAGACTTTGCTTGGTTACGACCCTCAATTTAATTTTGATAAGGGATTGGCTATAACGGTGGAGTACTTTAAGAATTTATAAAGCAAACCGGGCCTATTCGCTAATAAAAACTAAAGCCCACCTTTAGTCCTAATGAGTAATTGAATTTTTTGGAATAGGCATGCTCCAGCATCCTTTCATCCTTATCGAAGCTAAATAAATCGACAAAATTTATTTGCGGCCCTATAAACATATTGCCATGGTTAAACAAAGGCAGCTGCGCACCCATTGTAAGGTTCCACCCCAGCGCAGCCATGCGCCGCATGGCTGCAGCATCGTTCCGGTGGTAATTAACGTAAGTGTAGGGTGAGCCGCCCTGGCTATAATAGCTGTAGCCCACCTTACGCCTGAAAATTTCGAAATTAAACTGCG
>DATGXP010000572.1:0-3862 GCA_035298845.1 Chitinophagales bacterium | reverse complement strand
AACCGGCGTATCGCGCATACCGGCATATATCTCCATGTTCGATGGGTCGTCGTCAAAGTTCAGGTCAAAAACACAATCGTATTCATGGTAGTCTTCGTCCTCATCTCCATCGCTGTAATCTATTTCCAAGCCGGCTACTGTAGCCAGCCGTGCCTTTAGTTCTTCCGCCCTGTTTGGTTCCCCTGTTACAAGTATCCGCATATTTGTGAAGGTATTAAAGCTGTAGCTTTTATCCCTTTTATTAGTTTCGATTGCAAAATAATTTTTCTTCTGTATGCAAAAAAATATAATTGAAACCAACCAGGCCCCGGCTGCTATTGGCCCTTACTCGCAGGCAGTAAAAACAGGTAACCTGCTTTTTGTTTCCGGGCAAATTCCGCTGGACCCAAAAACCGGGCTGATGGTAACAGATGGTATTGAAGCCGAAACACACCAGGTGATGAAAAACCTGGAAGCCATATTAACGGCTGCTGAAGCTGGTTTTGGCCATGTAGTTAAAACTACCATCTTTTTAAAAAGCATGGATGATTTTGCCAAAGTAAATACTGTGTATGCTTCTTATTTTACCGGTAATTTTCCTGCACGCGAAACGGTGGAAGTATCACGCCTGCCAAAAGATGCGAGGGTAGAGATAAGTGTGGTGGCCGCGACCCCATAACCCCCTAAAGGGGGAACAATACAAAGACAGAGTACAATAAATACTATCATGGTGTATTTGTATTGGCTGCTCAAGTTCTTCCTTTAGGGGGTTTAGGGACTTTATGCATTTTTCCTGTTTTTGCATCTAGCTATAAACAAGCTGTATGCGTATCTCCATCCCAAAGCCGTGTAATGAAAACTGGAACGAAATGACACCCGAGCAACAGGGCGCGTTTTGCAAGGTGTGTAGTAAAGTAGTGGTTGACTTTTCGAAAATGAGCGATGAGGAAGTAATTGCTTACCTGGAAAAAAAGAAAGAAGAAAAAACCTGCGGACGGTTTAAGGCTTCGCAGCTTTCGCCGTATGAACTTAAGATTGATATAAGGAACATAGTTACAAAAGGAAGTTTCCCTAAAATATTTGCTGCTTCACTATTCATCTTTTTCTCCTCGCTGTTTGTGTGTAAAAGCGATACCGGCGATAACATTGTGTTTAATAAACTGGTTGCCGACAGGATAGATACTACATCGGTTACTTTGGTAGCGGATACCACATTGGCACCAGATATCACCCTGCCTGTGATTGATGATTCCTCTGTACTGGTTACACATCAAACCGGTGAAGTGGAAATGGTTGTAGTGCAGGATACTACACCCCCTGTTTCACTGGATTCATTGATAATTGATTTGCCGGTTATGGGCCTGGTAGCACCCATGCCACCGGTGCGCGAGCCCGAGCCTATTATAATGGGAAAGATGGTTTGCCCACGGCCCACCGAAACAGAAAATGAAAAGATTAATAAGAAGAAACAAGCTGAGAAGAAGCGCAAAAACGACAGAGAAATAATGGGAGATGTGTTGTTTTAAAAATTATAGGTACAACCCAAAACAAGATCAGTACGCCCTGATTTTTGAAAACGAGCCATTTTTGAAAAATGGTATACCCCCTATGTAGTTAACGTATTTATATGCAGCGCTTTGTATTTCAAAGTGGCTACCCCACCCTACCTGCTGCCCTGGTAATGATTTTACTTAAAACGGATAATGCCATTACTGAACTGAACGGCTTGAGGTTAGCCGTGTGACATTTAAAAGGTAACCCCTACATTAAATACCATGCGCTGATAGGTACGCTTTATTTCGTAAGAACTACCATCGCCCCCTACCGTATACCACCATTTTGTTTCGCTGTAGTTGCGCTTATAGGCTACTGATAATAGTACAGAGGCGCGGCTGCGGGTATATATGCGCACCCCGCCACCACACGATACATAGTACCCTCCTTTGTTTTGATAACTGTAATAGACATCATTTTTCTTCTTCCACATTACCGAGTAGCCGGCATCCAGATAAACATAAGGGGTTGCTTTCTTTTTTAAAAACTCGCTGGCTATTCGCACATAAAAAGGCGAGAATGTCTGCTTGTAGTTAATCAACCTATCTATGCCCACGCCACCGCCTACAAACAAATACGGCCAAAGTTGGTAGCCGTTTACCGTGTGCAGCGATAGGCCAAAATCATCGGTGTTGTTATTGTAATAATTGTAGGGGTCGTCCTCGGGCTTCTTTAAATCGGTACCGTATATAAAGCCAAACTCGGTTATGTTCCTAAACCCCCTGTCGCGGCGGAAATAGTTACGATTAATTTCTTTCAGGCTTCTTTTTAAAGTGCTTTCGCGCTTTATACTGTCTATTTCTGCCCGTTCAAATACAAATACGCTGCCGCCCAGCAACTCAATTCTGGTTTTGCCTTCGCTGGCGGGAGTTTGTATCTTGCCCCGTAATACGCTTCCGTTTTTTAAGTAAACCACATCTTCTATGTTGCTTTGCGCAGATAACAAGCAGGCAACTAAAATGAGTAGTGTAGAAAGTATCTGTTTCATGACAGTATTTTTGGGTTCAGGCAACGGTTTTCAAAATCAAAACGTTTCTAAACAGTAAACCGTTGCCTTGCTATTATTAAAACATTAAACACATACACATGAAAACCCTGTTTAACACTACCGCATACGCTGCTCTTCTTTGCCTGATGCTATTCTCCAGCTGCCGCAAAGACAAATGCGAACAAACCGTAACCTACAAAAGATACGACCCTATTTATATG
Source organism: Chitinophagales bacterium (assembly GCA_035298845.1). GTDB lineage: Bacteria > Bacteroidota > Bacteroidia > Chitinophagales > LD1 > Bog-950. The sequence continues at coordinate 1,120 of DATGXP010000572.1, read as the reverse complement.
AGTTTTGAAGAGCTGCGCAGCTCGGTAAAATCGGAGCCGGCCACTGCGCTAAAGCAGCCCGGTAAAATTTATATGAAGGGTAATTACATTTTTGTGAACGAAGTAGATAAAGGCATACACGTAATAGACAACAGCAATCCCTCGTCGCCGCAGAATGTAGCTTTTATTAAAATACCGGGCAACATGGATATAGCGGCCGTGGGCAACACGCTATATGCCGATAGCTATATAGACCTGCTGGCGCTGGATATAAGCAACCCGCTGAATGTAACCGTTACACAGCGTGTAGAAAATGCTTTACCAGACCGTATTTATACCACCGGTTACTACGGTGACCCAACCAAAGGCGTGGTAACGGGTTTTAACGAAAGCATGGTAACCGAAAAGATGAGCAATGATTGCAATGGCGGAGGTGGCTACTGGGGCCGCGGCGGACCATGGATGGAAGGCGATGTGTTTGTGGCTAATAGCTCTGGGGGCGGTTCATTTACCAAAGGCAACGTAAGCGCACCGGGTGTAGGCGGCAGCATGGCGCGCTTCACCATTGCTAATAATACGCTGTATGTAGTTGACCAGTCATCGCTGCGTGTGTTTAATATTGGCGGCAGCCTGACATCGCTGGGCACTACCAATGTAGGCCGCAACATCGAAACTATTTTTCCGCACAATAACCACTTGTTTATAGGCAGCACCAATGGTATGTTCATTTACAACATCAACAACCCTGCATCGCCATCGTACGTTTCTACGTATATACACGGCACTGCCTGCGACCCGGTAGTAGTAGACGACCACTATGCTTACATTACCCTGCGCAGCGGCACGCCTTGCAATACCGACTTTAACCAGCTGGAGGTAGTAGATATTGCCAACCTTGCTACACCAACGCTTAAACACACGGTACAAATGACTAACCCGCATGGCTTGGGTAAAGATGGCAACACCTTGTTTATCTGCGATGGTACTGCGGGCTTAAAAGTATTTGATGCCACCAACCCCGAAGCTATCAGCACTACACCGGTAATGACAGCCGGCAACATACAGGCTACCGATGTAATACCTTTTAACCACCGCCTGATGATGATTGGTGATGATGGTTTATACCAGTACGATTACAGCA
>DATGXP010000571.1:0-3411 GCA_035298845.1 Chitinophagales bacterium | reverse complement strand
TTTGCAAACTGCATCATGGCCGCCAGGTTGCTTACCTTAATCTTGCCCATCATCAGCGCCATTTGTGGGTTGGCCCTGCCTGTTTCCAGGTCTATATATACCAATGCTTTTGCCTTTACCACACAATCGGGTTGGCCATTCAGTCCTGTTTGTAACTCGCATTTTCCGTTGTCTATCAACACTGAGTATTGCAGGTTTTCTTCGCCGCTTATCTCAAATTGAAATACCGTTTTATAACCTTCAGCTTTCTCAGCCCTGAACCTGTTGGGTATCGACTCTATAATTTGCTGTGCAGTAATGTTCATAGCGCGTAGTTACTTAAAATGGATGAATGGAGTATCGGATGTATGCATAAAAAACAAAAGACCCACATTGCGCAAGCAACGTGGGTCTGTATCATTAAAGTTAAGAGAGATTACTCTGCCTTATCTTCAGAAGATTCGGTGTTAGCGGCTGCATCTTTTTTGTTAGCTGCATCTTGGCTATCCATTTTCTCCTTAAGTTCGCTAAGCGCGCTCAGGTCTCCAAGTGTAGTCTTCTCTACGCTCTTCTGCATAGCCTTAACTGTCTTTTGTGTCTTTTCGCGTTCAGCTTTCTTTTCGTTCTTTTCGCCTTCTATAGCTATATTCTTAGCCTCTTCCCAAATGCGGGCATGAGATACAAGTATACGCTTATCGTTGCGGTTGAATTCGATAACCTTAAACTCAGCTTTTTCATCAGCAGCTACAAAACCGCCGCTTTCTTTAGCCAGGTGTTTTTTAGGAGCAAAAGCCTCTAAACCGTAAGGTAACAATACAATACCACCCTTATCGTCGCTGTTAAGCAGGGTAGCTTCGTGTACCGAACCTACAGGGAACACATTTTCAAAAGAATCCCATGGATCTTCTTCAATTTGCTTGTGGCCTAAGGTAAGTTTGCGGTTATCGTTATCTATATCCAATACAACCACATCTAAAGTGTTACCAACTTTGGTAAACTCAGTTGGATGGTTATAACGCTTGGTCCAGCTAAGGTCGCTAATGTGTACCATGCCACCAATACCGTCAGCCAGTTCTACAAACACACCGTAAGGGGTAATGTTTTTAACTACGCCCTTAGTTTTGGTACCTACAGGGAATTTATCAGCTATCTTAACCCATGGATCTTCGGTTAATCTCTTAAGCGATAATGACATTTTGCGCTCTTCGCGGTCAAGTGTCATTACAATTGCTTCGTGAGTATCGCCCGATTTGAAGTATTCGCGGCTGTTAATCGGAGTATTGCTCCAGCTAACTTCGCTAACGTGGATCAGACCTTCTACACCTGGAGTAATTTCAAGGAATGCACCGTAATCTTCAATGTTTACGATTTTACCCTTAACCTTGCTGCCAATTTCAATGTCCTTATCCAAAGTATCCCATGGATGCGGCTGCAATTGCTTTAAGCCCAGAGATATTCTCTTCTTGTTATCATCGTAATCTAATACAACCACGTTCAGTTTCTGGTTCAGTTCAAGCACTTCTTTAGGATGTGCTATGCGGCCCCACGAAATATCGGTGATGTAAAGTAGACCGTCAACGCCTCCAAGGTCAATGAATGCACCGAAGTCGGTGATGTTCTTGATTGTACCTTCAAGTACCTGGCCTTTTTCAAGTTTGCCAATGATAGCTTCGCGTTGAGATTCGATATCGCTTTCGATAAGCGCCTTGTGAGATACCACGGCGTTCTTGATAGCTTCGTTAATCTTCACAACTTTCAACTCCATAGTTTTACCTACATACACATCGTAGTCGGTAATTGGCTTAACATCAATTTGCGAACCTGGTAAGAAAGTCTCAAGGCCAAATACATTGGCGATAAGTCCACCCTTGGTTTTGCTGCTGATTTTACCTGTAACCACCACACCAGTTTTGTGTGCATCCACAATCTCATCCCATGCTTTAAGCATACGGGCGTTTTTGCGGCTTAATTGAAGGATACCTTTCTTATCTTCTTTGTTTACTACATACACATCAAACTCATCACCTGCTTTCAGGTCTTCTACATCACGGAACTCAGAAAGTGGAACAAGGCCATCGCTCTTAAAGCCGATGTTCAATACCACATCTGTGTTAGTTAATGCTACTACGGTTCCTTTTACTATCTCGTCGTTCTCAATAGTTTTAAGGGTGCTGCTGTACTGTGCATCGTAAGCGGCTTTCTCCTGGTCGTTGTAGCGCACTACGTTACGCTTGTCCACGCTCCAGTCAAAATCGTCGTGTGCTGTGCTTACTGCAGGTGCCTTGGCAGCTGTTGCATTAAGTTCGCTGTTTTCTACAATTGTTTCTTCTGACATTTACTAATACGCTGTTGTTGTTTATTCTCACCCGGCGTACGTGAGTTTAGTTTTGTTTTTACCCTGTAGTTGTGCCAATTGGCAAAAGGGAGCGCGAAAATAGTGATTTTATTCTATAAAAACGATATATCGGCCCATAAAAATAGGGTAGGAGTTAGATGGTTGATTATGAACGATTAAGCGACCTGTAAGCTTAGTGCAGGTCATCCTTTGGGCGGGTAATGGATATTAATAATTTAGCCCTGCAAGATACGCCCCATATGAGACCATACCTTTATTTCGTTGTCGTTTTTATTGTAGCCGCAGGCTTTCTTTTGGCGGCTTTTGCCTATATGGATCATCGTTCCAGGCAGCGTGAATTAGAGCTTACTTTTATAGGAGTAGTCTCCGAAAAATTCCAATGGGAAACAGGGCTTTACGGCATTACAGTGCAGGATAGTATCGGGCCAATTCAAATTGAAAGAGTTCATCCTCAGTTATTAGATTTTGTGGAGATTGGAGATACCCTAATTAAAAAAGAAGGCTACAGCACATGTTTGGTTCAAAATCAGCTACGGCATAAACATCATGTATTTGAAGTTTATAAGCACTAATCGTACATATACGGCTCATCACCCTCGGCCATTACCCGTATATTTTCCAGTACCTGTTTCATATACACCCGCCAGAATGTTTTTGTGAACAGCCAGTTTAACGGGTACAGCAAACCAATATCCGAGTGCATGGTATAAGTATATTCTATCTGTATCATGTTTCTCTCCAGTTCGATGGTTTTCCACTCGCCCACAAATTTGCTAAAACCCAGCATCCAGGCCTTAAAATCGCTCACCTCTATTTTCCAGTATTTGTTCTCTATACGCTCTACTATTTTATCTGTGCTGGCCTCGCCCCCCTTTTGCGTAAGCGATGGCGCCACAAACACTTTTTTAATGGCACCCGGCTTGCCCCAGTTTTCATCCTCTGTGCAGTGTGTTACTTTAGGCATAAGGCCAAAACCGGTATGTACTTTGGTCACATCGCAAAGCATAGGCGATTTAAATGCCCTCTGCAGGCTGCAGCGGTAAATAGTGGTTACGGTTACTGTGCTGGTCATGTAG
>DATGXP010000570.1:0-2503 GCA_035298845.1 Chitinophagales bacterium | reverse complement strand
TCCTTGACCCTTCTTGTGGGAGCGGCCGTATGCTTTTGGCTAGTTCACGCATTGCAGGACCGGACCAGTATTACTTTGGAATTGACTTGGATCAGACATGCGTAAAGATGACAGCTCTTAACCTGTTTTTGTCGGGTATTTTCCACGGCGAAGTGATGTGTGCAAATGCGTTAGTGCCAGGAGAATTTACTGTCAGTTACAAGACTTCATTTTTACCATTTGGATTGTTTCGGATACTAGATAAGGAGAAGTCAAGGTTATGGAATATGTATCAACACACTTTTAAGAAGGCAGATGTTGCTAAACACCCACCGCCGGAGTTTGATGATTCTAGACTTGATACGGGCTCACAACTCACTATTTTTTAGCAGGCACTGCCTGCTTTTTCTTGTTAGAAATTTTTGACGTTAAATGAAATAATCCATAGGGCGTAGATTATCCATCACTATTCCATCTTTGTGAGTTCGTAAATATGCTTTGCCTCCGTCTTCTAGCATGAATTCTTAATCTCTAAAAGAAAGAAGGTACCTACTTCCCGGTATAGAAGTCCAGCTATCGTTTGGTAAAATGTATCTTATCGTTAAAAAATGAATATGTCGGGAGAGATATTTTTGAATTAATTCATAATTTAACAATATGATATTTGGTTTATACATTTTAATCTTCTTATATTTACATTCATTAACACATTAGCCTCTGTCGCATATTACAGTTTAGCGCGGATTTTGATTGTGTTGCTTCCCTTGATAAATTTTTTTCCTGAGAGATATACCTAACGTTCTGAATACTATGAGACCCTACGGCACCCGGTAACGGTTGCTATTCACGCTATTACATTAAAACCCCATACCTATGAAAACCACCCACATTTTGGTCATGCTATTGCTATGCATGTGTGCCAACGCTCAAACTAACAGTATTCCTTACCAGGCAGTAGCTCGCGATTCCTTTAATACACCGTTACCGGATAGAGCGATATCACTCCGTTTCACCATTCGTGAAGGTAGTAGTGGTGGTACGGTGCTGTATAAAGAGACAGACAGTGTAACTACCAATAAGCTTGGATTATTTACCACCTATATAGGTGAGGGCACCCCGGTAACCGGTACGTTTGCAAGTATCAACTGGGGAAGCGGTCCTAAGTTCTTGCAGGTAGAAGCAGATGCTTCGGGTGGAACTTCTTATACGAGCCTTGGAACAAACGAACTTAAAAGTGTTCCTTTCTCTTTAAGGGCCGCGAGTGCCGATAATGTGGCGAGTGTGCCCAACAAACGTGTGCCTTATGCCGCCGGTAGCGGACTCACCAGCGATGCAAACTTTACGCGCGATAGTGCCGGTGGTAATACTTATATAAAAGTGCAAAAAGGGGATAGCAGGTATGGACTTAGCCTTGGCGATTCAACTCAAATAAAAGTGGGACCAAGCCTGCTAAATATCCCATCGGCTGCATTAACGTATACTGATACCATCGATGACCTTTCTATGGCAATTGGTGTGGGAAAAGTGCCTGGGTTTGGTATAGACCAATACGGTTTCCTGAGCCTAAGTAACAATGCAGGCAATTATGCAAACATTAGTTTTCTTGATTTTGCGGGTGAACCAATAATAATTGCCGGAGCTAACCATGGCGGCCCCTTTGATCACGTTGGTAGCAATTTGCAGTTAACCTCTGAAGAGTCAATATTAACGTGGCGGAATAACGGAAGTAATGTGCATGGCGTTGTTGCTGATTCTACGAGTTTAAGACTATACAGCAGTCTGGACTCGGTTATGAAATCGTGGACATGGCCTCATACGGATGGAACAAACGGCCAGGCGCTTGTCACTGATGGAGGGGGTAATTTAAGCTGGGCAAACGGATCCGCAGGAGCAACAGGTGCTACCGGGGCAACAGGACCAACTGGAGCTACCGGCGCAACTGGTGCAACTGGAGTAACTGGCCCAACAGGCGCTACAGGTGCAGATGGCGCAGCAAGTGCCTGGGGCAAAACAGGAACTTCCTCTACTGATAGCACCGTTAATTTTATTGGAACTACCGATGCAAGGCCTTTAATCGTAAAAACAAATAATACCGAGAGAGCCAGGATAACATCAAACGGGTATCTCGGCATCGGAAATACATCACCAAGTTTTGCTGTAGATATTGCAAGCGCTAACAGTAATTCATTTGCATTTCAAAGAACTGGTGTAAGTGCAAAAAAATGGGGATTTACCTCTGATAACTCAAACTCCTATTATTACAATGTCACTGATAGTCGTTACAGCATTGTAGTTTCCAATTCTACCGGTAATGTGGGCCTCAATATAGGGGCTAATAATCCGGATGCCCCCCTATCAGTTATGGGTCCTTCTGGCGCTACCAAGCTCGCTTCGTTCGGCAGAAATTCGGTATTCAACGTTCTGGATTTGTACGCTGATGCAACTGCAGCCAACTTCATTAGATCTGGTGGAGATTTAGTTTTATCAACCAGCACAACTTCCAATTCAGCATCAGCGGCAACTG
>DATGXP010000569.1:0-3639 GCA_035298845.1 Chitinophagales bacterium | reverse complement strand
CCATGTCGAAAATTGCTTCGCTGCAAACCCACATACAAGCTAAGCCATACGCCAAAATCACCCGTTTTGTGTCTAAAGAAGAAGCTGCCAAAGTGCTGCAAAAAGACCTGGGCGAAGACTTTCTGGAGTTGCTGGGCTATAATCCGCTATATGCATCTTTTAACCTCAACCTGTATGAGGCGTACGCCAACAAGGATAGTTTTGAGGTGGTAAAAGCGGACCTGGTGCAGTTTGCCGAAGTAAAGCAGGTAAATGTACAAACCAATGTACTGGAATCGCTGGATAAAGATGTACGCAGCGGCACATTTGTAATATTGCTTATAGCCGGCGCCTTGTTAATGTTTGCTATATCGCTTATCTTCAATACCATTCGTTTGGCGCTGTATGCCAGCCGGTTTACCATTAAAACACAGCAGCTTTTTGGGGCTACAAGGTGGTTTATCATCCGTCCTTTTTTAGGCCGCAGTGTATGGAACGGTTTTTTAAGTGGGTTTACCGCCTGCATATTAATAGCAGGGTTGCTTTTTTATATTGACCATAACCTACCCGAACTTGGTTTAAAGGGCGATTTAATTACATTTGGCGTGCTTTTCGGAGCAGTAATATTGTTTGGAATTTTGATTTCGTTTTTAAGCACACTCACGGCGGTTTACCGCTACCTACGATTAAAAGTAGAAGACCTTTATTAAAATAGTTATGGCAAAACAACAAGTTCAACAAAAACAGCAGGCCGCAACAGCTGCTACTAAGCCTACAGCTGCACTTACTCCTTTTATATTCGACCGCACCAACTATCTGATTATGATAGCCGGTGTTGTAGTGATACTTATTGGATTTATACTAATGAGCGGTGGAGCTACCACCGACCCTAACGTTTTTCCTAAAGAAGAACTTTATAGCTTTCGCAGAATTACCTTAGCCCCCATAGTGGTAATGATTGGTTTCGGTATCGAGATTTTCGCTATTCTTAAAAGACCAAAAGAGTAATGACCAACACAGAGGCGGTGATATTAGCCGTTGTTGAAGGCCTTACCGAGTTTATACCGGTATCGTCTACCGGGCACATGATATTGACCGAAGCTTTGCTGAAAATGCAGCGTAGCCCGCTTGCCAATGTATATATCATCAACATACAGTTTGGTGCCATACTGGCCGTAGTTTTTTTATACTGGCGCAGGTTTTTTCAAACACTCGATTTTTATTATAAGCTTTTTGTAGCCTTTATTCCAGCCGCTATACTGGGCTTTTTGCTGGATGATTATATCGACTCCCTGTTATCCAGTGTTACTACCGTAGCCATATCGCTGGTGGCAGGTGGTATAGTATTAATTGCTACCGACTGGATTTTTAAGAAGCAATTTGAAGAAGCTGTTACCGATGAAGACACAGAACTGGTACGCGAAACAGACGAGTTTGGAGTAGAACATAAAAAGGAAGCCCTGAAAAAATTCTCTATTAGCTGGTTGCAGGCCTTTATTATTGGTTGCTACCAGTGTATTGCCATGATACCGGGAGTTTCTCGCTCGGCATCTACTATTTTAGGTGGCCTTACGCAAAAATTAAATATTAAACGAGCGGCAGAGTTTTCTTTCTTTCTGGCAGTACCCACCATTTTTGCCGCATCGGCTTATAAGTTGCTCAAAAGCTATGACGATATTAAAGGCACCGATATTGACTTTTTTATAATAGGCAATGTGGTTTCTTTTGTGGTAGGCATGATTGCCATTAAGTTTTTTATAGGCCTTATAACCCGCTTCGGCTTAAAGTTTTTCGGTATCTACCGCATTATAGTAGGTGTTCTTATTCTGGTGTTGCCTACCATGGGCTATAAACTCGAAATACCCGGAGAACCGATAGTACCTACAGAAAACACTATTTCTTACAACACCGGCAAACCGGCAGTATTGCCGCAGCACATTGCCCAGCTGACGCATAACTAAACCTTTATTCTCATGAATTTTATTGAGGGTGAAGTATTGCTCATTAATAAACCCCTTACCTGGACCTCGTTTGATGTAGTGAACAAGCTTCGCTATGCCCTTACTAAAAAAATAGGTTACCGTATTAAAGTTGGGCATGCCGGAACCCTTGACCCTTTAGCCACCGGGTTGCTTATAATCTGCACCGGCAAAATGACCAAGCGCATAGATGAGTACCAGGGTATGGATAAAGAATACACCGGTACATTTTTGTTGGGTGCTACCACCCCTACTTATGATAGCGAAATGGAACCGGACGCACTGTTTCCTACAGAGCATATTACAGAGAGTTTGCTGGCAAAGGCTGTGGCCAAACTTAGCGGCGTACAGCAGCAAATGCCACCTATTTACTCTGCCATTAAAATAGATGGCAAAACCGCCTACCAGCAGGCGCGCAAAGGCAAAGAGATGGAGATGAAAACGCGCACTGTAGAGATAAAAGAGTTTGAACTTACTCGTATTGAAATGCCGGAGATAGATTTCAGGGCGGTGTGCAGCAAGGGGACATATATACGCTCGCTGGCTTACGATTTTGGGAAAGCAGTAGACAGCGGTGCTTACCTTAAAGCCCTGTGCCGCACAAAAATCGGGCAGTTTGATTTGAAGAATTCGCTAACCGTAGAGGAGTGCCTGAAAGTAATAGCCGATACAGAGATTATATATTCCGATAAAACCAATTAACTTTTTTACTTTTCATTTGTATTGATTGCCAACTGCCAACTATTTATATGCGTGTGTTTCGTGATTTGAATGACTTGCCTGAATTTAAAAATTCGGTGATAACCATAGGCACTTTTGATGGGGTGCACAAAGGCCACCAAAAACTGATTGAACGCATAAATTTTCTTGCCCGCCAAAACGAAGGAGAAAGTATTATCATCACCTTCCACCCCCACCCCCGCATAGTAATTAACCCCGAAGACAAATCGCTGCGCCTGCTAAATACCATAGAAGAGAAGGTGTCGCTATTAGAAATGTATGGGGTAGATAATGTAGTGATTGTGCCTTTTAGCCGCGACTTCAGCGAGCAGACTGCGCAGGATTATATCAGTAATTTTCTGGTTAAAAATTTCCGGCCAAAGAGTATTGTAATAGGGTATGACCATAAGTTTGGGAAGGACCGAGTAGGCGACTACCACCTGCTGGAGCAAATGAAAGGCTTGTATGGTTATACTATGGAAGAGATAACCAAAGAAACCCTGGACGATATTGGCATCAGCTCCACCAAAATACGCAACTCGCTGCAAAGTGGCGACATAGCACTGGCTAATGACCTGCTGGGGCATAACTATACCTTAACCGGTACCGTAGTGCGGGGCCTGCAGAACGGCCGGAAGCTCGGTTTCCCCACGGCTAACTTACAGGTAAATGATGAATACAAACTGATACCCAAAACCGGCATATACGCTGTGCGCGTTTACAGCAACCAATGGCCCGGTGATAGTAAGCCTGTAACACACTACAATGGCATGCTTAGTATAGGATATAACCCCACCTTTGAGGGCAAAGAACAAACGATTGAAGTGAATATTCTTGATTTTGATGCCGACATTTATGGCAATACCCTCACCCTGGAATTTGTAGACTACCTGCGCGATGAAAAGAAGTTTAACTCGCTGGATGATTTGATTGAGGCGATTAAGCAGGATGAATGGAATAC
>DATGXP010000568.1:0-3226 GCA_035298845.1 Chitinophagales bacterium | reverse complement strand
GTGCGCACTGTAGCACGCCCTAAGCGCACCAAATAGGGCAGGAGCGACAACCGGTCGTTCATCAGCGCAATGTTGGCTACTTCTATAGCACTGTCGCTGCCGGCGGCACCCATGGCTATGCCTACTGTAGATTGCGCCAGTGCAGGTGAATCGTTCACCCCATCGCCCACCATAGCCACGCTGCTATATTGCTGTATCAGCTCTTTCATTTTAGCGGCCTTATCTTCGGGCAATAAGCCTCCGTATACTTTCGTAATGCCTATTTTATTTGCCACATAATGTGCTGCCTTTTCTGCATCGCCGGTTAGCATTATAGGTTCTATACCCAATGCTATCAGTTGCTTTAGTGCATCGGCGCTATCCGGTTTAATCTCGTCGGTTAAGGCAATAATGCCCGCGGCCCCTTTGCCAAAACTTACTACCACACTTGTTTTGCCTTCTGCCGACAACTGTTCTACTTTCTTCTCAGCAATATCATCTACAGGTTGGTGCTCTTTAATAAACGAAAGCTTACCTACATAAATGGTTTCATCTTCACACACCAGGCATTTGGCTATGGCCCCCTTACCCATAATGCTTTTGAACTTTTCTACAGCGTGGGGTTCCAGCCCCTCGCGCTTGCACTCGGCTATTATAGCATCGGCCAAAGGATGCTCCGAGAACACTTCAGCACCTGATGAACAGGCCAGCAGTTCTTCCTTACTTGTGCCGTTAAGCGGAATTACATCACTCACTACCGGTTTGCCGTAGGTAATAGTGCGCGTCTTATCCAGCGCTATAGCTTTTATGCCGGCAAATGCCTCGAGATACTTACCGCCCTTAACCAATACGCCCTTAGACGATGCATTGCCTATAGCGGCATAAATTGCTACCGGTGTAGATATTACCAGCGCACACGGGCAAGCGATAACCAGTAGTGTTATTGCCTGGTTCAGCCATTTTTCCAATGGCAAATGCAATACAAAAACAGGTATAATAAATACCATCAGCGATAATAAAATAATGGTGGGCGTGTAATACTTCGAAAACTTTTGAATGAAATTGTGCGTTTTCGATTTATTGGCAGAAGCCTCAAAAGTAAGCTTTACAATTTTAGAGAAAGTGGTATCAGCTGATAGCTTAGTGGTTTCTACTTCAATAAATCCATTCTTGTTCAGTGTGCCTGCAAACACGCTGTCGCCCACTTCTTTATCCTTAGGTATAGGTTCACCGGTTATGGTCGCTTCATCTACAGTAGTTTCGCCGCTGGTTATTTTGCCATCCAGCGGTATCATATCGCCGGGCTTTACCTGTATAATGGAACCGACCGGCACTTTATCAATCATCACCTCTGCACCGGTAGATTTCAAAACTGCTGTCTTAGGCGATTTAGAAATCAACTCATCCATGGCCGATTTACTGTTTTCTATGCCTATATCTTCCAGCCTTTCGCCTAATACATATAATACAATTACTACAGCAGCCTCCGGGTATTCACCCAGGTAAAATGCGCCAATCGCTGCTATCACCATCAGCAGGTTAATACTGCTAAAGTTGAGCTTAAACAGGGCTTTAAACCCATTGATGATTACCGGGTAGCCCACGCCAATGATAAATGCGCCAAACACAAAAGGCGCGTATGGCATCGGTATATGTATGCCCAGTATCGACAATACCTCAAGCGTTAGCACAATGGCAATTGAGCCGAGAAGAAAAAGAAATTTTTTATCGTGAAATGGCAGGCGCATGGTATTACCTCACGGCCATTTTTCTTATCATGGTAGAAAACAAAGAGGGGAAGAAACGCTTTACATATACGCCAAACTTTTCTTTAAAGTTAGATACTATCACTTCTTCCTTTTCACTCTTCATAGCTGCAATAATCTGTCTTGCGCATTCTTCTTTGGTCAGTCCTTTGCTGGTGGCATTATCCATGCTGTTCAGCTTTTCGCCGTTACCGGTTAGTGCGTTGTAGCTTACATTGGTAACCACAAACCCCGGGCATACCAGCAAAACCTTTACGTTGTCATCATACGCTTCTGCGCGTAGCGAATCAAAATAGCCGTGCAGGGCATGTTTGCTGGCAGCATAGCCGCTGCGCCATGGCGAACCAAACTTGCCCACCGCACTTGTAATGGTTACAAAAAGGCCGTTCTTCTGCTCAATAAAATAGGGTAGAAGAACCTTGGTAAGTGCCAGTGTGCCAAAGAAGTTTACTTCAAATAGTTTCCGGTCTGTTTCTATAGTGGTGTCCTTCGCTAACGAGCGCTGGCTCACACCGCCGTTATTTATCAGTACATCTATTCGGCCAAATTTCTTTAGGGCTTCATTTTTCTTCTCTTCAAAGTTTGAAGAGTCATTCAGGTCAAGCGGTAATATAAGTGGGTCGCTGGTGCGGTGGTCTATGTGCGGTTCTATGCCGGCAGCTACTCTTTTCAATTCATCTTCTCTGCGGGCAGATAAAATAAGCTTTGCACCTTCCTTTGCCAATGCATAAGCCAAAGCTTCGCCGATGCCTGAAGATGCCCCGGTAATCCATATTACTTTATCCTTTAACTCCATGGTGTTTCTTTAAAACAAAGATGCCATCTTTTTTGAAGACGGCATCTTTGTTTTTGTATTTATTGTGCTACAGATTTCCACGCAATTCCTGCTCCCGCTCTATTGCCTCAAACAGGGCTTTAAAGTTGCCCTTGCCAAAGCTCTTAGCACCACAGCGCTGTATTATTTCGTAAAACACAGTAGGGCGGTCCTGAACAGGCTTGGTAAACAGCTGTAAAAGGTAGCCTTCATCATCGCGGTCCACCAGTATGTTTAACTCTTTTATCTTATTTACATCCTCGTTTATTTTGCCTACACGCGTCCATACCTCATCATAATAAACTTCAGGTACGTACAGAAATTCTACACCACGTTTGCGTAGTTCGGTTACTGTCGAAATAATATCATCCGTAGCTATAGCTATGTGCTGTACACCAGCTCCTTTATAAAACTCAATATATTCTTCAATCTGGCTTTTGCGTTTGCCATCGGCCGGCTCGTTAATCGGAAACTTCACATAACCGTTGCCGTTGCTCACCACCTTGCTCATCAGCGCCGAATACTCAGTAGAGATATCATTATCGTCAAAGGTTATAATCAATTTAAAGCCCATTACATCTTCATAAAATTTTACCCAGTCGTTCATTTTACCCAACTCTACATTGCCTACACAATGGTCTACATGCTTCAAACCAACTGATTGAAC
>DATGXP010000567.1:0-3685 GCA_035298845.1 Chitinophagales bacterium | reverse complement strand
AGAAAAAGTAAGGAGGAATTGGTAAAGATGAATGAGGAAATCAGAGCACAAAAATCAAACAATGAAGATAGTGCCTATGGTAACTGGCTATTAAAGCTGGAAACCGCTTTTCAGCTCAGCTAATTCTTACTAAATATCCTCTCCAGTATAGTAGTAAGGTCGTTGATGTGTGTTGGTTTTGTTACAAAGCCACTGGCACCAAGGTTGAGCGCCTGCTCTTTGTGTAAAGCGGCCGATGAGGTAGTATAAATATAAGCCGGGGTATTTCTCAGGTGCTCAAGCGATTTGATTTGCTCCAGGCATTCGAGGCCATTTACACGCGGCATGTTTAAATCAAGAAAAATGAAATCGGGAATAAAATCAACGTCTTTCTTTAGCTTTTGCAGTGCCTGATAACCATCATCTGCAGTATACAGCTTTACATCTTTTTTAGATTGGTTGATTGCTATTTCAAAAATCTCCTGATCATCTTTATCATCATCTGCCAAAAAACATATTATCTGCTTATCCATACCTTACGATTATTATATAAAGATATAGATTGTATGGGGTATTGCTTCACAATTGTATTATTTTACAATACCGGCCCTGTTGTTTCGGGTTGTTTTAACACAAAAAACAGGCTAAAAGTGGCGCCGATGTCTTCTTTGCCTTCAGCCAATATAAATCCACCATGGTTTTGCATTATCTCTTTACAAATGGCAAGGCCAATCCCTGTTCCTTTGTAAGCATTGGGCCCATGCAGGCGCTTGAACACTTCAAATATAGTGGTGGAGTATATATTATCGAACCCAATACCATTATCTGCAACACTTATCTGATGGTACGTTTGTAGAGGTATAGATGCATTAAATGGATTTGTCCGCTCCACTATTTCATAGCTTATGGTAATTTTTGGCTGGCGGCCCTGGGGCACATATTTTAGCGCATTGCTTATAAGGTTTAAAAATAATTGCCGCAACTGGAATTCTACGCCATTTATTATTGGCAATTCGTCCACGAAAAGTTCGGCTTTTTTTTCTGCTATTTCTTCGCGCAGGTCATTTTTAATACTCTGCAATAAAACATTCAAATCAACTGATTCAATAGCCCCTTCTTTGTTGCGCAACAGCGAATAAGAAAGGATATCATTTATAAGCAGGCTCATGCGCGAGGCAGAAGTGCTCATGCGCTCTACGTAATGCGCTACCTGATCAGGTAAATTATCGTTCTGCTTATCAAGAATGAGTGAAGCGAAAGTTTGTATTTTTCTCAGAGGCTCTTTAAGGTCATGGGTGCTTATCCAGTTAAAATTCTGGAGTTCTGCATTTACTTTTCTAAGCTTCTCGTTCAGGGCAAGATACCGGGCTTCTTCTTCGCGCATGGCAATAGTGTGCAGGTGCCTTTGTAAGGCATGGGCCAGGCGGGCCGCTGCAGAAATTTCTGTATCTCCCCATTCGCTGCTTTCCAGTTTTCGCAATTCCTGCCATAGCGCGAATGATTTGCGTGGCGAAAGGCCTTTCTCATCTTTTTCTATTGCCTTGGTTGGGTCACCGGCCCAGTTTACAGTCTTTAAAAGTTCAGGCTTAAACCATATAATACAGTTCTCATCCGACTTGCCCAACGAGTGATATATTACACCGGTAGCGGTATCTTTTATAGCCGTTGCAGCCACATAATCTTTGCTAAGCTTTACCGTGTTGTAAACACCCGATGGTGTTGCATGCGAAAACCAGTTCACCAGTTCTTTAAGCTGTTCCTGCGATGGCACCAATCCGCTGGAATAAATAATACCATCTACTACTATAGCTACCCCGGATGCACCTGTCAACATCAAAAGTTCAGGTTGGCTTGCAAGCTCAAACACGCTACTTTTTTCTAATGCAGCCACCCGGGCAAGTGTTGCATCAAGCGCCTTTTCAATTTCAGTATTTCTGTCGTGGCGTTCGGCTATTTGCCTTACATCAATCTGCGAGGTTAAAAAATGACCCTGTAGCTGTCCTGCCAATTTTGTGTAAGGCGAAATATTCCGGCGGCTATAATGATGACAGGTAATTAAACCCCATAGCCGCCCCTGGTATAATAAAGAGATGGTAAGCGTAGCGCCCACACCCATGTTTTTAAGGTAATCGATATGTATAGGTGAAACACTGCGGTAAATAGCATGGCTTAGGTCAAGCGAACGTTTTGCTCCATCATCTATAGTGTAAATTGGAACCGGATGATATTGTACGTCTACAATTATACGCAATAAGTTTTTTACATACAGTTGGCGCGCCTGCACGGGTATATCGGTATGGGGGTAATGCAGCCCCAAAAATGGCTCAAACTCTTCCTTTTTGCTTTCGGCATATACCTCGCCGTTATACTCCTTATCGAACCTATAAACCATTACCCTATCGAACCCTGTAAGAGAGCGTGTTTCGTCGGCCACTGCCTGACACAACTGTTTAAATGTTGCGCTACCCTGCATTTGTGCTACAAACTTCCGTGTTTGGGTATACAGGTCGTTTACTTCAAGGCTTTCATCTGCCAGCGGTTCCATTTCCAGTATAACCATTTCTGCACTGGTATGCACATTAGCATTAAATGAATGCTTGTTGGCTTTAATAATTAATGGTGGCTGGGTTTCGTTATCCTTTTGGGTCAGGTAGTGAATTACCTTTTCGGCCTCTGCTGCACCGAGTATGTCGGCTAAAGGTTTGCCTAATATGCTTATGTAGCCTGTGCCTATAAAAGCTGCGCTGTTTCCACTACAATATTCAATTATCTGCGTACCGGCATTAAATGCCAATAAAAATCCGTGCGGTTGAATACTACCCGGAATGTGAATAGGCTCGCTCTCACAATTCTGCAGATTGACAAGATCGCGGTTTACAATATCCTTAAAATTCATTTCCCTTTTTTATTTCAGGATATCATAGAAAGCATCAAACGTAAAGTTTGCACCTGCTATGATGTCCTGCTGCTCGCCAGGGTGTGCGGCAGCGTAGTTATTTAATGCAGCCAAAAATGTTTTCCATTTTGTGCCGGTTTCGCTTCCATAGGCCGCAAAGTAAGATGCGCCGTTAATTTCATTAAGGCCCAATACTTTGTTGGCATTGCCATACAAAAACCGGCCACCTAATGTGGAACCCTCTATTACGTACATAGCACCTAATAAAAAACCGGTGCTATCTGTTCCGGAAAACCACTTTGCCGGTTTACTGCTCTCTTTCAGCGTACCGGTGGCTTTAATATCGTTAACCATTGTTGCCGCTTTTTTGCGGTCATTTACATCCTGTACTACAGCGGCTAATTTATCGTAATACTTTTCTTCGAACAAAGAGATAAAACTATACATCCTTTGCAGGTATTCGTTATACGCGGCCACCGTAAGCACCGGGCTCATCATCACCTTAGAAAGTTCTGCTTCTTCCAGCTTCTTATGCTTCTCGGTAGTGGCTGCTTTTACCTGTTCGTTAAATTTTATTTCTTCTGTCATAATTCCCCATTTGAGATGCCGGCGAATATACAATTGTTATCAGAGCAGATAGTTAACTATTTTGAAAACACCTCGGCATTCTCAAACCATTGCCCACCCAGTACATTTCCTTTAGTATCAATAAATCCCCAGTTTTTATCATTCTTTACCCGCGCGAGTCCACTTATAAACCCTTTCTCCTCTTTACCACCTAAAAATCCAAAGGCAGCCGATATATCATAC
>DATGXP010000566.1:0-3290 GCA_035298845.1 Chitinophagales bacterium | reverse complement strand
CCCCTGCTATTGCAGATAGAGAACTTTGCTACCTATATAGCTACTAATTACAACCAGCTAAGCGGCAACCCATCTAAACGCAGCTGGGTTATTAAGCTGAATGGCGAAGCAATAGGATGTGCGGCTACGGAGTTTAGAGGGCAACACAGCTATACACCCTATATAGGTTTGCTGCCTCAATACCGCAAAAAGCACCTGTTTACCAATATAGCCCGCTACCTGCAGCAGGCTATGAAGGATGCCGGTTGCCGATATGCTACCGGCTCGGCACGCTTACACAACATTGCCAGCCAGGTAAACTTTGAGCGCGAAGGGCAGAAATACACCAGCCACGATTATGTGTTTATGATAGAGGGGAGGAAAACAGCCACCCACTAACCCCTTCCCGCATAAGGCGGGATGAAGCAATATGGGGAACAACAGCCGAACAGCATGCAGAATGACAGAAAAACCCAGGCGGTCAGGTGATTAAAAGTGGGTGTACACTACGCCCTTTTGAAAAGTGTACACTGTGCCCTGTTGGAACAATTTGAATATAAGAGACTTACAAAAACCTGTGTACATGACCTGTCGTTCGGTGTGTACACCGACCTACTAAGGCTAAATAATCTCCTTACCCCAACCAGGTAATCTCATTACCAAATTAAGGTAATGCCTTTACTCATATTAGGTAAAATCTCATTTTTTGTTTTAAAATACCTGCCTATTTTTTTTGCAAATGAGCACTGCGTGTGCTTACTTTTGCATTACAAAAACAGACTAAAAAGCATTTGCGGTGACTATAAATATATAGCCCGCTACCGCAGTAAGGCTGCTGATAAGCCGGCCACGCATTACTATACCGCTATTGCAAAGTTTACTACTGTGCAACTACAAAAGTATTACTGCTAATACTTTAACGCCCCCCTCTGTAACCAAATCAATATCTATATGAGCGCACTAAGCATTGAACAATTACTAAGCATGAAAAATCTGCCTGAGAACACCGCCTATCATTTTCTGGAAATACTAAAAGGAGGTTTTGACAGCAACCGGCTTTTAAATAAGCTGGCCGATGAAGAAAAAGAAAACCTGAACCAGATAATAAACGAATGGCTGGATATATGGTTTAGAAGGCAGCTAGAGATGCAGAAGCTATCGGCAAGATTAAGTGGCGCCAGTGTTAAAGAGGCTACCTATGAGTATAACCATAAGAACATACATAGCTATGTGCGAGAATTTGTAAAAAGCAAAGGCACAGTGCCCAGTGCAAAAACAATAGCTGATGATTTGAAAATAAACCGGGCCACTGTAACTAAACACCTGGCCGACAGTAAAAATACAACCAGCAAACTATATGATGACTACCAGATTATAGCCCACGATGTAGTAGGCATGGTAGCCCGTGCAGCCCTGCGCAACGATGATGTAAAAGCGGCTAAGGTGTATATGGATATAATGCATAAGCTTAAAAAGGACCAACCAGTGCCTACGCATGTGCAAGTGGATGATTTTGTGATAACACAGCCGATGCTGGATAAGCTTACAGCAGCACAAAAGAATAGTATAAAGGAATTGCTAAAGAGTGAGGAGGATATAGAAGAGGCCGATGTGCAACTGGCGGAAGAAGTAAATGAGGAAACGCCTGCTGCGCCGGAAGAAAAGAAGGTTGATTATACAATAAACGAGACCGCGCAACAGCCCATATTGAACAGTACGGAGAAAATAAAAGAGGGTGTGGTACAGGAAGGCAAGTGGATTGGAGGGGTACTACATAAAACCACAAAACAGCCCATTGTAAGTAAAGAGGAGAAAGCTAAAGAGAGGGTGCCGGAAGAAAGGAAAGAGGATACTACTAAATACAAGGACCGGAATGGGCCTACTTTGTTTGGGTAAAATAGACGGAGTTAAACACTCCTTTTTATTAAGGGTTCCTAGTTGGGCTTCGCGACACTCGAATAGCGGGGTGCGGTGGAAGTCGGAGACTTCCTTTTCATGGGAACTTCTAAGTGCTCCTTCGGAACACTTAGAAGAACTGGGGTATTATATAAGTGAATCTAAGCCCTGCAGGGGCGCAATATGGGAGGCGCACACAAGATTGTGGCCTTACAGGCCTTAACACCAGATAATAGTTTACATCGGGCTTCACCCGATGCTGGTAGCTTGCGCCCCGTTGGGGCTTTCACCATGCAAGGCCTTATGCCGGTGGTTGAAACCACCGGCAGGTTGATAAGCGGAATAGCTGTGGGCTGTGTAACAAATAGCAAAATGCTGCAATGGAATAAATACAGTTTATTTAATTACCGCCCCGCCCTTTGGGCACCCCGCCTAAAATAGGCGGGGAAATTTAACAGCCGGGCAAGGGTGCGGTGTGGATGAAGCAGCTCTGTTTTTTTAGGGAGCTAAAACACTAAACAACGGCGGAAGCGCGGGTAGAGACTTCCGAAGTTGAAAAAACTTCGGAAGTCGGAGGGCTGCGAGTATAGCGGCTCTACAAATAGGTTTTGAGCAGCACAGCAAAGTGGTCCGATAGGTCTTTGTGCTTTTTGTGCCATTGCTTTTCGTATTGCATTACGCTGCGCGTAGTTTGGGTGTAGGTGCAGCCATTGGGGCGGCAAAACACATAGTCTATCAGGTTGCGGCGGTTAGGGTCGTAGCTGTCCATATCGTTCAGCAGGTGGTCGCTGGTGCATTTTAGTTCGGTGCATATATCGCCATCTTCGGCCTGCAGGTAGTTGATGAGCGACGGGTATAATATGGTATCGCTTCGGCGGGTATTAAAATCGCCGCAGGCAAACTGGGGCACACCGGCTTTCTCATACTTTTTTAATAGCTCTCCGGCCTCTTTATACTGCGATTTTTTAAGGTCTTTACTACCACCAGCCTCCATGTGGGTGCCCAGCACCTGGAAGGTCTTTACAGGGTGGTTAATCTCTACCAACAGGCAGCCTTTGCCGGCCAGTTTGTTGATGCCCTGCATCCAGCTATAGCGTATACTTTCTACTTCTTTCATAGGGTATTTGCTAAAAATAATAACCCCGCCGGCGCGCTTGTAGGTAATGCCGCTTTTGTTTTGCCAGCCCTGCCAGTAGGGATATACTGCCTTCAGTTGTTTGTGCAGTATTTTCATAGCCACCCTGTCGTACGCCTCCTGAAACACGATTACATCGGCCGATTCTTTCAGCAGCACCTCGGGCATTAGCTTAGCGCGCTTTACGGGCCTGTGCTTTAAATGCACCGCCACGCGGGGCAGCATTTTTATGTTCCAGGTTAATATGCTTACCTGGTTGGTAAAAAAAAAGCGGCATTAC
>DATGXP010000565.1:0-2942 GCA_035298845.1 Chitinophagales bacterium | reverse complement strand
TCTAAATTTTGGGTGGATGATTTTGGGTGGCGGAATTGAACAGCCGAATCGATAACGGCAAGTTGCTGCTTATAAAATTCTGTTTGTTGGTAGGGCGTGTTGTCCAGCGGTTTGAAACAGATAATAGCCACCAGCAGCAGTACAACAAGGAGGCTAAGAAAGATGTAAAGTAGTTTTTTCATAGTTGCCAATAGCCTGATTTAGCAACCCCCAAAAGTTTTGAAACCCTTTAAGGATTATACAACAGGCAGGCTTGTTTAATGTATATTATGCATCCACTTTTTAATAAGCGGCGAAGTCACCAGTATAAGCACACCACCCACCAGCGATACTTTAGCTATCAGCAAGCAACCGTTCATGTATATAGGTAGAGATTCTACTATTGAGAAAGCACTGCCATCGGCATGTGCTTCGGGTATACTCATTTGCGAGCCTATCCACCCGGCCAGGTCGTGGCCAAAAGCCGAAGCCAGGAACCATACACCCATCATAAAGCCAACCATCTGCAAGGGCGATAATTTGGTAATCATGGATAGGCCAATGGGCGAAATAAATAACTCGCCTGAGGTAATAAAGAAATACCCCAATGCAAAATAAGCCAGCGGCATTAAACCGGTAGCGGCACCTATTTGTCCACCCAACACAAATACATAATAACCGGCTGCCAGTAATAAGAAGCTAATACCAAACTTGGCCGGTGTGTTAGGCTCAATATTGCGTCGGCCTAATGTGCTCCACATTACGGCAAACAGCGGCGATAGCAGAATGATGTAAAACGGATTGATAGAATTGTTAACCATAGCCGATGGCAACAGCGTGGCCCCTACGGTCATATTTACATTGCGCTCGGCCATCAGGTTCAGCGCCCCGCCGCTCTGCTCGTAAAAACCCCAAAACACCACACTAAAAATAATAAGCAGGGTAGCTGCCCATAGTTTCTGCCGCGCCTCCGCATCAAACTTCATGCTGATAGCTATTATGTATATAACCGTAACTATAGCCGCCGGTACCATTACAAAATTCATTACCTGGTAAAACTTAACCAGCAACACAGCCAACGGTACTATGGCAAAGGCAAGCCCGTAAAGCAGCCATTCATTTTTAACACCGATAGTTTTTTCTGCCATTTTTTCGGGCACCGGTGAGTGGCCTTTATCGCCCAGCACCCGTTGAAACATAAGGAACACTACCAGGCCCAGCATCATAAACCCACCGGCCACGCCAAAGCCCAGGTGCCAGCTTATCTTCTGCCCCAGGTAGCCGCAAAGCGCGCTGCCTAAAAAAGCACCGGTATTTATACCCATGTAAAAAATTGCATAACCGGCATTTTTGCGCGGGTCGTTCTCTTCGTAAAACCTGCCCAGAAAGCTGGAGATATTTGGTTTAAAGAAACCATTACCCGAAATAAGAAAGCCCAGGCCCAGAAAGAAAGTTGCCTGCGAGGGTATAGCCAATACCAAATGCCCGATGGCCATTAAAATACCACCCAGCACTATCGACTTGCGAAAACCCAAAAACTTATCGGCAATGTAGCCGCCGATTAAGGGCATGGTGTACACCAGTGCGTTGTAAGCGCCATAGCGCAGGTTGGCTTCTGCATCGGGATAAAGCAGCTGGTGGGTCATATACAATATGAGCAGCGCCCGCATACCGTAAAATGAAAAGCGCTCCCACATTTCGGTAAAAAACAAAATCCATAAGGCTTTAGGATGCTCTTTGTGGTTAATAAACCAGGTAACGCCAATCATTAGCGCACTAAAAAGACTGCCGGCTATAAGTATGAAGACCTCTAAAGGCATGGACGGTAAATTTCAACAAAGAAAGCAAAATAGGCGGCCGCACACAATGTGCGAACCCAATGGTATTACCCAAGCAACGAACCGTGGATTACCTGGTAAACTGCTAAGGTGTCATTCTCTATCCTAAAAGCAATTACCCAGTTATTAAATATAATGCAGGAAAGTTTTTTGGGAAGCTAGGATACTGTTATTACACAAAGCATATTTCACATTAGGCTTTGCGTAGGTTAAAATGAAATCAAGTATTTTGTCTATCCACCGTTCTCCCGCGCCCGGCGTATTGATACCATCAATAAATTCTGCTACTTCATCAATGGTATCCTGTGCAACATCGTGAATAATTACATTCATGATGCCTTTTTCTTATCTCGTTTTTGTCTAAGGTTTTCTTTTATCTCTTTCCTTACCTGCTCAATATCTTTTCCTTTGCCAGCAGGGCGCGATAATAATTCCTCCAATTCCTCAGGGGTGGCTTTTCTGCCAATGCCAAAGGCAAGATCATGTGCAGTTAATTTTTTCATATATTCTTCGGCTTATACAATCAAATATAAATAAAAAAGGGCTAAAGGCTTTCACCCTCAGCCCCTGTTTCCCCATTATCTAATTAAGCTTAGTTCTGTGCTACTACACCGGCGCCTTTTACTGCGCTGTTCAGGTGCTCTACCATTGTCTTTACATCTTTGTTAAAGAACGAGTAGAATTTAGTAAACTCGGCAGCAGCTTGCTGATTTTCTATTATATATTCTATTGTGTTAACCGGATCAAGGGATGTAGAATTGCTCCAGTTTTGAATTCTTTTAAACTGGTAGCTGCGCTCGTTAAAGTGGTTGTAGCGTATATCGCTCAGCTCGCAGGTTATCTTGTGGTCGGCCACGGTTACTATCATGTAGTATTGTAAGTAAAGGGCGTGTATGTTGCTGCCCTGGTCGCCAAAGTATTTGGTAACTACCCTTACAGCTATACGGCGGCTGCTGGGGTCAAGCGACTGCACCGGAAATGTGTTGTTAAACTCGTGGCTAACTTCTGCCAGCATCTTGCTGTTTACGCCACCCATGTTCTCTGGTCTTACGCACATGTTGCTGCGTGTAAACTCGCTGGTGTTGCGGCTAAACCATTCCGATGCTATTTCATAAGCTTGTTCAT
>DATGXP010000564.1:0-2298 GCA_035298845.1 Chitinophagales bacterium | reverse complement strand
TGTTACACCCTCCTCGGTCCGCATGTATGTGCGAACATCGGCAGTGGCGGAAGTTAAAGTAGAGGTATCCACCGATTTCGCTTTCACCAATCCTATATCAGTTACAGATTCCACACAAGCATGGCGCGATACGGCTATTATTCTTGGCATAAGCGGGTTGAATGCTAATACACTGTACCACTACCGTGTGTATGTAAATGGCGTATTAGACACATTGCGTGGGTCATTCAAAACATTTCCTGCAGTGGGGCAAAAGGGGCATTACAAATGGGGCGTGCTTAGCTGCCAGGAGTTTGGCACATACAATACTTTTAAAGCCTTGTATAACCGCCAACCTCAATTTGTATTACATACAGGTGACTGGACCTACCCCGATTATCAGTTACCTGGCGACCACCGAACTGATTGGGGTATTCAGCAGCTATCGTGGCTTAAGCGCTACACCGAACAAAACATGATACCCTCATTGCGCTCGGCAGTGTACGACTATGTGCCCGATAACCACGATGGAGCCGAGCAGCGCGATAACCAGCAATTTGTAAGTTCCTATGTGGATAGCAATGGCACGGTGCACAATGTAGTAACCCCCGAGCCGGTGCCACCGGTGGGCTTGCAAAACGTGTTTAAAGCCTACTATGAGTATTTTCCTGGTTACCCTGCTGCTATAGATTCGAGCAAGGGCATGTATCATAGTTACCGGTTCGGAAATGCTGAAGTATTTTTTGTAGATGGAAGGCACTGCGGTAATGGCCAGGACTCTACCTTTACATACGATGCGCAGCAGAACAAATGGATATTTGACCCTAAACCAGGACAAACGTTACTGGGGGCCGAGCAATTGCAATGGCTAAAAACCGGCTTGCAGCAATCTACCGCCGATTGGAAGTTTATAGTAAGCGGTGTAATGTTTAACCGTAACTTTAGAAAAGTGATACAGGTAGCTATGGTGCTACAAAACGCTGTATTTGGTATTGGTGGCCAAACCGGTACCGGTTTTACGTTGGCACATGCTATTGCTAACAATTGGTGCGCTTACCCGGTAGAGCAGGATGGCTTATTGGATTTTATACACTCCAATGCTATTAAAGATATTATTGTATTAAGCGGGCATGTACATACCAATGTAATGGACAATGGATACAATGCCGGGTTACCAGAACTAAATACCGGGCCTGCTGCCGGAAGCGGCGCAGAGCTTACTTACTACATAGATTCTGTAATGCAGCTGATAGGCCAGGGCACGGCCATAGATTCGCTATGGAATGGCGGCGGACAGGGCGTGAACAACAAAAATTTCAAGAGCGGCTTTGGCATGGTAGAAATCTTTAACAGCGATTCGGTAGTAATGCAGATTGTGGATGAAGACGACACCACGGTTAGCTCTATGACCATTTTGCATAGCAGTATTGCCCCCACATCTATTCCGGTAATTAAAGAAGAAGCATGTGTGATAGAAAAGATTTTTCCGAATGTGACCAGTGATAAAGTGCAGGTAAAATTTTGCCAAACCTATAACCGAAAGGCTGGAGACCGAAGCTACCTGATAGACCTGAACGGAAGAATACTCAGCATACCTGTGAATGCCGAAACTTTTTCGGTTAAAGGACTGCCAGCAGGTAAGTACCTGTATGTGTATGACTATGGCCCTGAAGTAAAAACAATGCCCTTGCAAGTGGTGTATTAGTATCAACCACCTTTGCGCGATATACCTTTTACTTTAGGCAACCACCTATTGCCTTTGTGTTTTTTACGGGGCGCTTTCATGTTTGCTTCTTCTATGGCTTCGTAAGCATTTTGAAGACGGTCGGGTATATCGCCGTTGTAGTCTATTTTGTAGCGCGAAAACCCATTGAAAGGAACGCCCATTTCCGGTTTCATAAATTTAACCTGCGACGCTGTTTGATTTTCTTTAAAAACAGATAGAAAAGCTTGTTGCCTTGCTTTGTTCAATTGCTGAAAACGTGTATCAATCAATGCATCCCCTACTGCATACCGGCACTTCTGTTCGGTAGAAAACATCATTGTATCTATAGCCAGGTTATTAAGATAACGGATAAAAGCAGGGTCCTTGGTTGACATTTGTTCTATCACCATCGAGTCTTCTTCTGTAACCTTATAACCATTTGCTTTAAATGCCAGGTAATACTTTTTCTTACCTTCAAAATAGGCAATGTGTTCCTTCTCTTTCTCTTCGTATACCAGCGGCGCTATTTTCACAATAGCCTCAGGGTTTTGCTGCAGGTGTTTGGCCACAGCATTTAAAAACCGGTGCTCTACCGGGTTAAGCCTGGCACGTCT
>DATGXP010000563.1:0-1825 GCA_035298845.1 Chitinophagales bacterium | reverse complement strand
TGATGAGCGTGCTGCAAAATTTTGGCAGCGATACGCGCCGCACCTTTGCACAAGGCTATAGCTACGACCAGTGCAACCGCCTGCATGAAAGTAAAAATATGTTTGCCACCGGCACTTGCTTTGATGCCACCTTTAGCGACCAATACCGCATGGCGGTTGATTATGATATGAATGGCAACATTAGCACGCTTACGCGCACCGGTAACAGCGCCACTGCTTTTGATGACCTTACTTATCATTATACCCACGCCGATAACAATAACCGGCTTGATTATATAACCGATATAGGCACACCGGGTATAAACGATATTAAAAACCAAACCAGCACCAGCAACTACCGCTACGATGCCTTGGGCCGCTTAACAGCCGATGCATCGGAAAGTATTACCGGTATAGAATACAATAACCAAAGCAAGGTTACGCTGATAAACAAAAATGGCAACATTACAAGTTATACGTACGATGCTTTTGGGCGTCGCATTACCAAAACCAGCGACAATGTAACCGAGTGGTATGTGAACGATGCTACCGGTAACACCCTGGCTGTTTACAGCATTACAGGCAGCGAGCTGCGCTGGAAAGAGGCGGGCATATTTGGCGATAAACGCATGGGCCTGTATAAACCCAATATAGTGGTAGATGCACGTAACATGATGCGCGATAGTTTAATACGCGGATATAAAAGCTACCAGCTTACAAACCATACCGGTGATGTGCTGGCCGTAGTTAGCGACCGAAAATACAATACAGCTGATGGTGCAAACGCTGAGGTGCAGGCAGCAAATAACTATTATCCGTTTGGAATGGTTATGCCTGCACGCACCATCGGTAACAGCGAATACCGCTATGGTTACCAGGGTATGGAAAGCGAGGATAACCTGCGCGGAGAAAACAACAGCTACACCACCGAGTTCAGGCAGTATGACCCGCGCGTAGGCCGTTGGATGAGTGTGGACCCTAAGGCAGATAAGTATGCAGGCATATCGGCTTACACAGCGTTTTTAAACAATCCATTAATAGTAACCGACCCATTGGGCGATGACCCACCGGTGAAGAAAACATTTGAGCAGAGTATGAACGAGTTGCCAACTACCGGTAACGGAGAAGACGACCCTATAGCGCTGGGCGATGAACTTGACTTTTTGTTTGAAGAAAAACCAGTTGAACAGGAAGAAAGGCCGGCGCCGCGTATACGCACCGGCAGGCCACCGGCACCTGTAGACGATCAGTTTTTAGATGCCTTTTTTCATAATGAAATAAGCATTCCGCGCTGGGACGGAGGCGCACCGGAAGAGGTTATATCCTTTGAAGATGACCCGGAACATGTAACTGGCAACAGGGCAGAAGCGCAGGAATTTATCAATCTGTTAGGACCTCTTCAAACGGCAGACGACTACTACTCTGCTATTGAACAAATAAGAGACCCTGCCTCCATATTTGGCGGCTTGTCGGAAACAGCGCGCTCGGGTATGCTGTGGCGCCTGGCGGTTTATGCACGGGCCGGCGGCTTTCCGCAAGTGGCGCGGGCACTGGCAGGTGGCTCAAGGATTTTACCAATTATATCGGCGGTTGCTACTACAACAGCTATGATTGATTGTATTTATGAAAATTCAACCTCCAGCGACCCGCAAATACAGGGTGTTGGCCTGCATGTGCGCAACGGTTTGTGCGTAGTTGGTGGTGTGGTGGGTGTTGCCATCCCATTTGTGCAAGACCCTATATCGAACTTATTGCCTACCGGGCGGCAGCAACAGGATGCCGTGCGGCAGATGATACAGGAAAATATTGAAGAATTAAGAGCAAGATAATATGAGGAACCTACTAT
>DATGXP010000562.1:0-3746 GCA_035298845.1 Chitinophagales bacterium | reverse complement strand
TAAGCGTCTGCGGTATATTACTAACGTAGAGGAATCAAAGGCATTGAATAACAGTAAAGAGCCATGTGTAATTATTTCTGCATCGGGCATGGCAGATGCAGGTAGAGTTAAACATCACATAAAAAACAATATTGAGGATAGCCGCAATACTATCCTGTTAGCAGGTTATTGTGAGCCAAATTCACTAGGAGGGAAATTACTAAGGGGATACAAAGAGGTAACTATTTTCGGTGACCCATTTATTGTGAAAGCTGAAATTAAAAAACTGCAAAGCTTAAGCGCCCATGGCGATTATGATGATTTGTGCCGGTTTATAAGCTGCCAGAATCCGTCAAATGTGAAACAACTATTTTTGGTGCACGGAGAATATGAAGTGCAGCAGACTTTTGAAAGCAAACTAAAAAGCAAAGGCTTCCGGAATATTGATATACCGGCACTTCATCAAACCTTTGTGTTAAATAAAGCACCGGTGACGGCCATTCTGTAAGTGAAAACAGGTGAGAAAGGTCATGTTTTGATTTGACGTGCATCATCATACCGGTAGCTGTGAAGCCTCATATTTGTTGTATTAATAAACAAATTTTTATAACAAAAACCAATGTATCATGAAAGCAAGTATCAATTCTTTATACCACCAGGAAATCGATTGGTTGCGCGAACTTGAATTTTACAGCCAGGAAACCGATTTACTGGTAAAGCGCCTTAACGAGTTAGCTCCGTATTTAGAAGGAGATAACAAAAAGCGCTTTGACGGTTTTCTGACATCCTTTGCAAATATTAAACAGCAATGCCTTAAACTCAAAAAAGAAAATGAGGAGCGCTGCGACCGGCTAAACCAAATGGTTAAAGCAGACATGGAACATATAGATGACCAATTTACAGCTGATAAGGATGAGATGCACCAGCTAATGCAGGAATTAAATACCTCGTTTAGCAAAACTCGTTACGAGTTAAATACGTTTTTGGTTAAAGGTGCATAACAGTTACCGGCAATTAAAACCCTCCTATGTTGTTTGGCCTTAACTTTAAGCTATTACGAAGATACAGGCACATAGTGGCTGTACTTATAAAGTACGGGTTTGAGGATATACTGGCCGATGCCGGTGTGTCGCTTAAAGCGCGGGTGATAGAATCTTTTCTATCCAAAGACAAAGTAGCACACATACATTCCCATACCAAATGGGAGCGGGTGCGCATGGCTGTAGAGGAACTTGGCACCACCTATATTAAGCTTGCACAAATATTAAGTAACCGGCCGGATGTGATACCATTAGGGCTGGTTACCGAGTTTGAAAAACTACAGGCGCATGTTCCCCCTTTCCCAGGGCCGCAGGCGCGCGCTATTATCGAAGCAGAGCTGGGCAAAAGCATTGATGAGATATTTATGAAATTTGAAGAGGTGCCTTTTGCCAGTGCCTCTATAGCACAGGTGCATAAAGCGAAACTGAAAGATGGCACGCAGGTAGTGCTTAAGGTACGCCGCCCCGGTATAGTAGAAGACATTGAACTGGATATTGCCATTATGAATTACATGGCGCGCAAAATGGAGGAGAGGGGCTACATGACTAACCTTGACCCGGTAGGCATGGTGCGCACGTTTGATACCTCTATACACAAAGAGCTTGACCTTACACACGAGGGCTACAACCTGCAGCGCTTTGCCGGCAATTTTGAACACAGCGAATTGGTGTTTGTACCTAAGTACTACCCGCAGCTTACTACCAAAAAGTTATTGACCATGGAATTTGTGCAGGGTGTGCACCCCTACGATACCGAAGGACTGAAAGCTATTGGTGCCAATAGCCACGAGTTGGCTAAAAACGGCATGTTCGCTTTGTTTCAGCAAATATTCGAGTACGGTTTTTTCCATGCTGACCCACACCCTGGCAACCTGTTTGCCATGCCTAATAATAAAGTCTGCTTTATTGATTTTGGTATGATGGGCACCGTACTGAAATCCGATGTAGAGTTTTTTGCCGATATAGTTTACGGTGTAACGGCAAAGGATTCTAAAACGCTTATCTGGGGTTTAAAAAATATTGCCGTAAGCCAGCAGTTTGAAGGTAACCGCACTTTTGAGTATGAGGTAGAAGACTTGATTAACGACTACCACCTGTTGCCCGCCGATAAAATGAACATGGCCGACCTGTTTAACCGCCTTCTTGAGCTGGTAAACAAATACTCCATCAAAATGCCGCCCGATTATTTTTTACTATCTAAGGCTATGATAACAATAGAGGGTGTAGGCCACCGGTTAGATCCCGAGCTAGATATTATTGCTGAATTAACACCGCATATAAACAAGACACTGTCGGATGAGTATGGGCCTATGTCTATTTTAAAACGCCTGATTGGTTCGGCACGCGACACTATTTCCCTGATAGAAAGCCTGCCACGCGATATCCGCGAAATAATAGGCAAAGTAAAAAAGGGCGACTTAAAAGTATCTATCGAGCATGAGGGGCTGGATGATATGACCCACAAAATTGACCTGGCCAGCAACCGTATTGCCGGTGGCTTTCTTATTGGCTCTATACTAATGGCATCTGCCATTCTTATTGCCGTAAAATTTCCGCCCCTTTACCAGCATATATCCATTCCTGGTGGCCTTGGCTTTGTGCTGGCTAACGTGTTGGGTATACGTATGCTGTTTACCATATTTAGAAGCAAGAAGTATTAAGGGCCGGTATAGAGGGCCTTAAATGTGTGCAGCGCAACTGACGTAAGTCATTCGCCGTTTTGAATTGTATCATAAGCCAACACAGTGCTTAAAATAATATTTGCGTAAACATAAGTATGTCAAACCAGCCTACACCCCCCCAAAAGAAAACAGAGCCACTCTGGATTTCGCTTCTGCCCGAAGGCATGCGCTATTTTTTAGGCGAGGCCGGAGAAATTTCACGGTTTGTAGCGCGGTTTTTCCGCGAGGTATGGACCCCGCCTTACGAGTTAAAAGAAATTTTCCGCCAGTCGTACGAAATTGGTTATCGCTCACTGCCCCTGGTGGGCTTAACCGCTTTTATCATCGGCCTTGTGCTAACGCTGCAATCGCGACCCACACTGGCCCGGTTTGGTGCCGAATCGTGGTTGCCTGCTATGGTGGGTATCAGTATCATCCGCGAGATTGGCCCGGTAATTATTGCCCTGGTATGTGCCGGCAAAATAGGCTCAAGTATAGGTGCCGAGTTAGGCTCTATGAAAGTAACGGAGCAGATAGATGCCATGGAGGTCAGCGGCACCAACCCGTTTAAATATATTGTTGTATCGCGCATACTCAGCACCACGTTTATGATTCCCATACTGGTGGTAATGGGCGATGCTATTGCTTTATTAGGTTCGTACCTCGCCGTTAAAATTACCGGTGCAGTAAGCTTAACATTGTTTTTTAACGAAGTATTTGAAAGCGCACACTTCAGTGATTTTGTGCCTGCATTTATCAAAACATTTTTTTTTGGTTTTGCCATTGGTGTTATTGGCTGTTATAAAGGCTACAACTCTAAAAAAGGAACACAGGGCGTTGGTGAATCGGCTAACTCATCGGTGGTAATTGCTTCGCTGCTGGTGTTTGTTATCGATTTGGTAGTTGTTCAAATCACTCAATTTTTTGGTTTCTTATGATGGCAGGAAACCCAGCAGCGGTGGCTAGCAACACCTTCCGTCAATACGGTGAGCCTATTATTGAGATAGCTAACCTGGGTAAATCATTTGGCGATAACCATGTGTTGAACGGTTTCAACCTTACGGTA
>DATGXP010000561.1:0-2289 GCA_035298845.1 Chitinophagales bacterium | reverse complement strand
ACGCCCGCCTGTATGTAAACCGCGAAGAGGGTTTCTTTGGTACCGGATTGCGTAAAGATGAGTTTGTGGTAGAGTGCAGCGACCTGGATGATATTATAGCCTTTACGCGCAGCGGCAAAATGATGATTAGCCGAATAGGCGATAAGAAGTTTGTAGGTAAAGACATTATACATATAGCGGTGTGGAAGAAGAACGATGAACGCACGGCCTACAACATGATGTATTATGATGGAGGCAGCAAGCGTGCTTTTGCCAAGCGCTTTAATGTAACCGGTGTAACCCGCGATAAGGAATATGACCTTACACAAGGGCAGGCCGGCACCAAGGTGCTTTATTTTACTGCAAACCAAAACAGCGAAAGTGAAACGGTGCGTGTGCAATTGCATCCTAACTCTACTGCCCGTATCAAGGAGTTTGAGTTTGATTTTGGCACTATAGAGATTAAGGGCCGTGGCTCGGTAGGTAATATTGTTACTAAGTTCCCGGTACGCAAAGTGGACCAGCTGGAGCGCGGACAATCATCTATTGGTGGTGTAAAAATATGGCTGGATGAGAAATTTGGGCGGTTGGTAAGCGAAGAAAAAGAGAAGGCTGTATACCTGGGTGAATTTAATACCGGTGACCAGGTAATTGTAGCTTACAAAGACGGCAACATAGAGCTGACCAACTTTGAGCTGACCAACAAGTATGAGATGGATGATATACTTACTGTAGAAAAATTTGACCCGGAGAGAATTTACAGCGCTGTATACTACGATGGCAATAACAAAGAGTATTACGTAAAACGCTTTAAGGTGGAGCTGAAAACCGAAAAGCTGAAATCATCGATAGTAACGGAACACAACAACAGCAAGCTGCATGTATTTAGCGGACGCGATGAGGTGCAGGTTAAGTTTAATGTGGTAAAAGGCAAAGCCAAAGAAAAGGTAGAAGAAACGGCGACCCTGAGCAAGCTGATTGATGTAAAGGGCTGGAAGGCCCTTGGCAACCGGTTATCTACCTTTGATGTAACGGGTAAGATAAACGAGATAGTGCCGGAAGTTAAACTGGATAAAAAAACAACGGAGGTTAAGATGGGTACTACCATAGAACTTAATGTAAACCCCAAGGCCGGTAAAAAAGGTAACCAGGGAGATTTGTTTTAACACCAGCACCCTCTCCCAGAAGGGGGAAAAGAAAAGCCTAGAAAAAGTAAAAGCCATCTTATATAAGATGGCTTTTACTTTTTTATGAAGGCCGAAAGCAAACAGCACTATGATTTAAAACTTATTTCTGTCATTCCAGCGGTTTAATCGCCTCTTTAGGGAGGGTTAGAGAGGATTAAACCTTAAATAAATTAAGCTTTACCAGCACCTTGCGCATGGCAGCACCCGCCAGATAACCCAGGGTCATATCCTGTCCACGGCTTTTTTGCTGATCAATGCGGAAGAAGTTATAGAAGTTGGTGTAGTTCCCCTTTTTAGGCTTTTGCATCCGTCCGTTTATCTGGGTGGTATCGAGTCCATAAGGCCACTTTAAGCAAAAGAGGAGCGATTCTGAACTCATAGATACATCGCAATCATCGTATGCTAAAGGCTGCTCCTGCAAACCTCCATTTAGTGATAAAACAAAAGTCTTGTCATAATCCATGAGGTGTATGCGGGTTGGCTTTAGAACACTCTTCACCAAAAAGTTATTCGTATTTTTCAGATTGTCAACAAAAGCAGTTGCCTGCTTCTTTACATCTTCAATCGCCACCTTATTGTTCTTAACAAGTGTTTCCGGGCTTAGTTCTATGTTCTTAAAATCGTTCTTAAAACTATTTATGGCCTTTTGCGAATCCCAGCCCTGCATGAAGGTATACTCATCGCCATTGTAAAGTACTACCGGAATAGTTTTGGTATTCTTTTTAAGATAGTTGTATGTTTTCTCTGCGGTGTTTACACAATCGTTCAGGTAAAAATTCTCTTCGTGACAGAAATAAACATAGCTGGCTATGGGTATAGTAACCGCTGGCTCAAAAACATCGCACTGAAACTTCATAGAGTCTAACTTCTCATCAGCAATTTTTTGGCGCAGGGCCACCTCATCCTTATTTCCGGCCCAATAAGCATACGAAAACTGGGTGAGTAGTATATCTACCTTGCCAACAATGTTTTTAATATACTGCGCCTGTGGCAGGTTGCGCACGCCGCAATCGTTGGTGTTTAATATTGTTTGTCCACCGCCTTTATACACTATCCATGAATCGCCCTCGCCAAAATATTCGCACAGCACTTTAAAATCGGGACCCAATTCGTAGTAAGTTCC
>DATGXP010000560.1:0-6325 GCA_035298845.1 Chitinophagales bacterium | reverse complement strand
ATCATCGTGGATGAGTTCACCGGCCGGCTCATGCCGGGGCGCCGCTACAGCGATGGTTTGCACCAGGCTATAGAGGCGAAAGAAAACGTAAAGGTAGAATCGGCATCGCAAACGCTGGCTACTATTACGCTGCAAAACTATTTCCGCATGTTCCACAAGCTGTGTGGTATGACCGGTACGGCAGAAACCGAAGCGCAGGAGTTATGGGATATTTACAAGCTGGAGGTATCATCGATACCTACCAACAGGCCAATTACCCGCGACGACCGAGATGACCTGGTTTATAAAACACGTAAAGAGAAATTTAATGCGATTATTGAAGAGATAGTAAAGCTGACTGAAGCCGGCCGACCGGTATTGGTGGGTACTACCTCGGTAGAAATTTCGGAATTGCTATCGCGCATGCTTACCATGCGTAAGATAAAGCACAACGTATTGAACGCCAAGCAGCACCAGCGCGAGGCCGAGATAGTAGCCGAAGCAGGTAATGCCGGCACGGTAACTATTGCTACCAACATGGCAGGCCGTGGTACGGATATAAAGATTAAAGAGGACGTAAAGAAGGCAGGTGGTTTGGCCATTATTGGTTCGGAGCGCCACGATAGCCGCCGGGTTGACCGTCAGCTACGCGGACGTGCAGGCCGCCAGGGCGATCCGGGTTCTTCACAGTTCTTTGTATCGATGGAAGATGAGCTGATGCGTTTATTCGGCAGCGATAGAATAGTGAAGGTGATGGACCGCATGGGTTATGAAGAGGGCGAGGTGATTCAGCACTCTATGATTTCAAAATCGATTGAGCGCGCGCAGAAGAAAGTAGAAGAAAATAACTTTGGTATACGTAAGCGATTGCTGGAGTATGATGATGTGATGAACCGCCAACGCGAGGTAATATACGCCAAGCGTAAGCACGCTTTGTTTGGTGAGCAGTTATCGCTGGATATAAACAACAGCCTTTACGATTTAGCTTATGAACTGGTAAGCGCCGGACAAGGTGGCGACTACGATGCATTTAAGCTGGAGGTAATCCGCTATTTCTCGCTGGATACGGCTATCACCCAACAGGAGTTAGGTAAAGAAAACCTGGATACACTTGCCGACAAATTGTTTGGCGAAGTAAAAGAGCTATACCATCGCAAAACGGAGAACATTACCAGAAATGTATTGCCGGTATTGCAAAACATACACGCTACACGCGGCGATGTGGTGAAGACAGTAGCTGTGCCGTTTACCGATGGCAAGAAGGGCTTGAACATTTACATAGACCTGCAAAAAGTAATTGCAGATGAAGGTAAAGACCTGAACAGTTACTTTGAAAAGGCAATTACCCTTTCGTTAATTGACGAAGCCTGGAAACATCACTTACGTGCAGTGGATGACCTGAAGCAGGAAGTGCAGCTGGCATCGTATGAGCAGAAAGACCCTATCGTTATCTACAAGAAAGAGGCTTTCAATTTGTTCAGCGATATGATAGGTTCGGTTAACCGTGAAATTGCTTCGTTCTTGTTTAAGGGCCAGGTGCCACAAGCCGACCCTCAGCAGCAGGTGCGCAATGCCGAGCAGGAAAAGCAAAAGGCATTTGCCAACAAAATACAGGTAGGCCGTGGTGAAGTAGAAAATAATGCACCGGTAGCTAATAACAATGGCCCGCAGAACCAGCCACCGCAGCAAGAGCCGCAAATAAAACAGGAACCTATCCGTGTAGGCGATAAGGTAGGCCGTAACGACCCTTGCCCTTGTGGAAGCGGCAAGAAGTTTAAGAACTGTCACGGTAAAGATGTTTTATCATAAAAAGAAAAAAGCGGGCGATGCCCGCTTTTTTTATGGGCTATGCTGTTGGGTGATTAAACTTTAGTGCGCGCCTTTGGCGCGCACTAATAAAACAGATGTCATTGCGAGGAATACCGCGCTCTGGCGGACGACGAAGCAATCTTCCGTTTTGTGATTGACTCTGCAGGTAATCGACTATCTTTCATTTATGCACAGAACCGGCCCGGTAAGAACATCCTACTACGTGTATATTATGACTAACGCGGGTAATAGTGTGCTTTATACTGGCGTTACCAGTAATCTACTAAACCGTTGTGAAGATCACCTAAACAAAAAACATCCCGATAGTTTTTCTGCCAGATATAATGTAAATAAGCTGGTATACTATGAGCTATTTGAAAGAATAGAAACTGCCATAGCTTATGAGAAGAAGATAAAGGCAGGTAACCGGCAAAAGAAAATTGATTTGATACGGGCTAATAATCCGCACTGGAATGACTTATACCCAGTATTGCTTAAGGAGTGGAGTTTATAGCGCATGTTTTTCAATCACAAAGCGGAAGATTGCCGCAGCCTTTTGCTCTGTTTATTATTTAAATGAAAAAGGCTTCGCAATGACATCTGTTTTATTTTATAGGATACAACTGCGGAAGCCGCAGTTGTATCCTATAAAAACTTTTGGCACTCGCTTTTATTTGCTCCCTGCAAAAAATCGCTTTACTTCATAACCTTAAGCTCCACACAATTATGAGTAACAACAAGCCACCCAAACAGGATAACGCCTTTGCCTTTGCAACCCTTGGCACCTGGTTTCATTTAATAAAAGAGAACGGCGGCGTGGCGCCTAAGTATTGGGGCAAGATGGCAGGCCTGCTTTGGATAAGTGTACTGACTATTTCGTTGCGCTGGTATGAGCGCCTGCGCTATGGAGCAGTTATAGATAAGGTACAAATACATCCATCTCCGGTATTTATTGTAGGGCACCACCGCAGTGGTACTACTTATTTGCATAACTTACTGAGCCAAGACCCTGACCTTGGTTTTGTGAGCACCTTTCAGGCAACAGCGGCGGCGTTTTCTATTATGGGTAATGATGGAATAAAGGCCGAGCTATCGAAAGGACTGGCTAAAAAGCGCTCGATGGATAATGTAGAAGCATCGCTGGATGCACCACAGGAAGAAGAGATAGCTATGGCCAACTTGTGCCCTTACTCATTTATGCACCACATGAGTTTTCCGCAGAAGACAAGAGAGTACCTGGAAAAATATCTGCTGCTGGAAACTATATCGCCCGAAGAATTGAAAAAACGTACCGATACTTACTTAACCGTTTTGAAGAAAGCCACATACCTGGCTAATGGCAAGCGCCTGGTGCTTAAAGGGCCTATCAGTACCGGCCAGATAAAATATCTGCTCAGCCTTTTTCCCGCTGCAAAGTTCATACACATTCACCGCAACCCGTATGATTTATTTCCATCGGTAGGTAACCTGGGCCGCAAACTACAGGAGGCGCATATACTGCAGGATATAGATGAGAAGGAAGCGATTGACAATATCTTCCTGGTATACATCCGTATGATGAAGAAGTTTTTGGCCGAGAAGCACCTGATACCTAAAGGTAACTTTGCCGAAGTGAGTTATGAGCACCTGGATAAGGAGCCGTTGAAGATGCTCGAGTACATTTATAAAGAAGCGAACCTGCCAGGCTTCCAAAACAAAAAAGCCCTTTTTGAAAAGTATATAACCGAGATAGGCCACTACGAAAAGAATAACCTGGACCTGGAGAACATATACCGCAAGCGTATGAATGAAGAATGCCAGTTTGCATTTGATGAGTGGAAGTATCCGGTGCAGCAGGCTTAATACATTTTACCACAGAGGCACGGAATACATAGAGAAACACAGAGAATACAAAGATTAACTCTGACATACTAGAGTATTGCTTTTACTCAGCCAATACCTTTTTCCGCAGGCTGGGGCGAGTAGTCCCCAATACCAATAAACACGTTTTAAGAGCCCTTAACGTTTTTTCTACTCTGGTACACAGGCAGTTATATCTATATCTGCCGTACCAGGTATTAATGTGGTACAATAATGCGTTTGTAGTAACCAAAGCACGCACATGAGCATCTGCTATACTTTTAATTAACCAATCAAACATCACAAAGTATGGAAACCACGCAACAACCAAACGGCCAGAGAAAAATATTTATAGGCGTTATTGTATTACTGGCGCTGATAAACTGTGTAACCGGTTACTTTTTAATAACCGAAAACCGCCACAAGAATGAACTATCGGTTCAAAAGATGGAAGTAGAAAATAGCTATACCAGCCTTGAATCTGATTACCACGATATGAAAGCATCGCTGGATGCTGCCAGTATAGAGATAGGCCAGTTGAAAGGACAAAACGCCGACCTGGATAAAATTATAGAAGAGAAGCAAGCTATGATTGAGCAGGAAAAGAAAAACCTGGATGATGCTTTTAGCCAAAACAAATTGACAGAAGCTGACCTGGGCAAAGCCAGAACAATGATTGAGCGCTACGAAAGTTCAATTGCCTCTTTACAAAAACAAGTAGAAAACTATAAAGAGGAAAACCAACAGTTGGTGGCTAAAACAGAAGTGCTAAGCACTGAACTGAGCTGCGAAAAAGAAACCAGCACCGCCCTTGCAGAAAAGAATGAAGGCCTTACTCATAAAATAACCGAGGCCTCTTACTTTGCTATACCGACAGTAGAAGTAGCGGCTGTTAAGAAAAACCTGATGGGCAATGAAGTAGAAACAAGCCGCGTAAAAGCTGCTGAGAGTTTGAAGATTAGTTTTGAAACCGGTGCTAACAAAGCCCTTGACCCGGGTAAGGTTACATTGTATGTGCGCATCATCAACCCGCGCGGCGAAACAATAGCAGTAGCAGAACAAGGTTCAGGTGTAATTACCAGCGCAGAAAATGCCAAACCGGTACAATACACCAAGAAGACAGATATTAGCTGGAACCAGAAGAGCAGAAAAGTAACGATGTATTGGGGACGTTACATTCAGACCCCGGGAACTTATAAGGTAGAAGTTTACCAAAGGGGTAAAGTAGTTGGGCGCGGTGCAGTAAAATTGGTGTAGCGGAAAAATATGATGTGCGCGATGCCCCGTTGTTAATTCAACGGGGCATATTTTATTCTAACTACCAGAACAATGTATAAAGCGCCACCAGCAAGCCAACAATAATCACTGACCCTGCCAGGAATGAATTAGATACTTTGAACATGCTGCTGTCAATCTCCAGCCCGTGCGATTTTTCGCCGGTAGGGTTTTCTATAGCGCTGATAATAAACATGCCGGCTATGCAAAGTATAAATACAAAACCCATTCTATCGAGGAACGGAATTTCGAAAACACCTGTGGCGTTTGCTTTTGCAAAGCCCATGCTTGCCAGTGGGGCAAGGTCAACCATACCAGGCAGAAATTTGAAGAGCACCGAAAAAAGAAAACCACCGATGGTCGCAAATAGTGCCGCATTGCTGGTTGTCTTTTTCCAGAAGAAGCCCATGATGAACATGGCGAAGATGCCGGGGCTTACAAAGCCCGTATATTCCTGTATGTAATTCAAGCCGCCTTTATCTATGCCCAGGTACGGAGCTATAAGTACAGCTATCAGCATGGCACTCACTACTACTATTTTACCTATCTGCACCTGCTGCTTTTCGCTGGCATTGGTGTTGAATACCTTTTTATAAATATCCAGCGTAAAGATGGTGGCTATACTATTTGTTTTACCGGCCAGCGATGCTACTATTGCGGCCGTAAGAGCAGCAAAGCTCAATCCCTTTAAACCTGCAGGTAATAAATTAAGCAGCACAGGGTAAGCGCGGTCACCGGCTATTACCCCTTCGTTGTTCAGCAACTCTGTTTGAAAGCCCCCCTGCTGGTATAATACAAAGGCCGCTATACCGGGCAGCACTACTATAACCGGCATTAATAATTTTAAGAAAGCAGCAAACAAAATACCGTTGCGGGCGGTGGGAAGGTCGGCGCCCAGTGCGCGCTGCGTAATGTATTGGTTACAGCCCCAGTAGCTAAAGTTGGCAATCCACATGCCGCCTACCAACACCGTGATACCGGGCATATCGAGATAGCTCGGGTTATCCTGCTTTAGTATCATGTGAAAATGGTCTGCTGCGTGAGATGTCATTAAGTTAAAGCCATTGAGCACACCGGTGGTACCGAATTTTTCAGCCACCATGTTTAGTGCAAGGTAGGTAGTAACCAGCCCGCCCAGCACCAAAAAGAAAACCTGTATTACATCGGTGTAGCCTATCACCTTCATGCCGCCTAATGTGATAAAGATGGCAAACACCGCCAGCCCATACATACAAAGCGTTAGGCTTAAACCCGATATACTGCTAATAGCCAAAGCACCGAGGAATAATATTGATGTGAGGTTTACCACTACGTAAAGCAATAACCAGAACACGGCCATTATCATAGCCACTGTATCGTTATACCGCGTGCTGAGAAACTGCGGCATGGTGTAGATTTTATTTTTGAGATACACCGGCATAAA
>DATGXP010000559.1:0-5690 GCA_035298845.1 Chitinophagales bacterium | reverse complement strand
TTGAACAGCCAGATCATACTTACCTTGCTTTAAATAAATGCTGCCCTGGTGATACAGGTAGTTCGGGTTGCTGTATCCATCAGCCTTGGCCTGGTTATACCATGTTATGGCCTCCTCCAGTTTACCATTGTATCGGTAGCTTTCGGCTACTTTAAACTTAATGGTAGCCAGGTCATCTTTCTTCGATGGCTTTTTCAAAACCTTCTGGTAGTAATCTAATGCTGTGGTGTATTCTTTGGCGGCAAAAGCTTCATCAGCCATCTCCAGGTTGGTTTGCGCTTTGCCTGCTACAACTGCCAGTAACAGAATAAATATGATTGAATATTTTTTCATGGTTTGGTGCGGGGTTTCTTTCGTTATCTTTTAAAATGCATTTGAATGGTTATTGCTTGTTATTCTTCTACCAGCAATACGGTTCCTTTAATAGCATTTTTGCGGTCGGTAATGTTATCCAGCATTACTATGTAGTAGTAAGTGCCCGGCGAAACCTTATCGCCTTTGTAGCGTCCATCCCAACCATCGCGGCCCTGGTACAGGGTTTGTCCCCAGCGGTTGGTTATTACAAGGTCGTATCCATCCAAAAACACATCATTCACCCTATCGTTGTTCGGTGTAAATGCATTAGGGAAATCAACTACCGTTACTATTACCTGGTTTCTATCGCTGTTGCAGCCATTATCGCTGGCTATTACCCATACCGAATCCTGGTCCTGTATTTTGCTCGAGCCCCAGGTAGGAGAGGTGCCATTTTGCACCGATGTTCCATTCCAGAAAAACTCGTAGTTGGCAAA
The DNA here is from genome assembly GCA_035298845.1 of Chitinophagales bacterium. GTDB lineage: Bacteria > Bacteroidota > Bacteroidia > Chitinophagales > LD1 > Bog-950. The sequence goes on along the minus strand of DATGXP010000559.1, from coordinate 4,899 downwards.
TGAATCGGGCACCGCTGTAAAGTTTATCACCTCATTAGGGAAAATGATGTTGTTGGGCTTATCTGAGCTAAGCGTGTCTGTTACTATTCGTGGTATCATAACCACCGTAGCAGCTACACGGCCTTGCAAATTCTGACAGCCGCTGGTGCTGGTAGCCTGTGCATATACAACAGTTGTTTGTGTAACAGGATCTATGGTATAAGTGTTGCCACTTGCCAGTTGGTTACCACCGCTCGCGGCATCCCACCAGGTAATGGAAGTAGAGCCTTGTGGTGTGGCATTGGCAGTTAACGTAGCCGCCGAATTGTAGCAAACTGCTGCACTATCGCCGGTTATGCTTTGTACGGTTGGTGCGCCGGTTACGTTTACGGTTACCGGTATGCGCCCGCCGCTATTGGTACAGCCAAACTCATTTATTACTTCCAGGTAATAAATGGTAGTTACCGTAGGCGATACCGTAAGCGGGCTGGTACCTACCAGGTTGCCGCCATTAGCTGCGTCGTAAAAATTGTAGGAGATACTGGCACCACCGGTAGAGTTGGTGGCTGTAATAGTTGCCGTAATGCCTTCGCAAATGGTAGTGGTATTGTTTTGCAGGTTAACCGTAGGTGCAGTAGGCGCCTGGTGAACGTTAACTGCTAACGTAGCCGGTGCCGAGTTGCCGCAGCTATTGGTAGCGGTTACGCTAACTGTGTGTACACCCGGTGTGGTCCAGTTTATGTTAACCGAGTTGGATCCCTGTCCGCTGGCTATAGTGCCGCCGGCATCTACCGTCCAGGTATAGCCCGTAGCGTTAGGTATGTTGCTTATCGAGTAAATTTCAATGCCCGGGCATACACCGGTATCGCCCGCTATTACCGAGTTCATAACCGGTATGGATGCACCAAGGGTAATGGTTACCTCGGCCGGTGCGCTTACACCGCAATTATTGGCGGCTGTTACCCCCAGCGTATATGTGCCGGCCGTGGAGCCCCAGCTAACATCAATACTGGTAGTACCTTGCCCGCTAATAACTGTGCCACCACCCGATAATGTCCAGGTGTATGAGTTAGCGTCTGGCACCGCCGGTATGTTATAGGTAGTTGTATCGTTTCCGCAAGGGCTAAGCGGCCCGTTTGGCGACGCAGGTTTTAGCGGAATGTTATTTACACGCACGGTTACAGTGTCTGTCTGGCTACCGCAGGCATTGGTGCCGGTAACTATATAATCGCCGCTGTTGGCCGCAGTGGCCGGAGTAACAACTGGGTTGCGAACTGATGATGTAAAGCCGTTGGGGCCAGTCCATACATAAGTGTTAGCACTATCGCCGGTGGTAGTTACCTGTAGGTTGATAGAGCCACCTGCACATACGGTATCATCCGGTGCTGCCGATGTAGTAAGGGTTTCTATCAGTGTATCCACCTGTATAGCTACTGTAGCAGTTTGCGTTCCGCACGAGTTATTGGCAGTTACGGTATAAGTGCCGCTGGCGGCTACTGTTGCATTGGTAATGGTTGGGTTCTGCTGGTTGCTGGTAAAGCCGTTAGGGCCTGTCCAGCTAAAGCCGGTAATACCCGCGCCACCTGCTGTAAGGCTAATAGTACCGGTATTGCAAATGGTGTTACCCGAAGCAGCAGATGCTGTAAGGTTTGCAATGGCATCGCTTACCAATACAGCTAGAGTGCTGGTTTGGTTGCCACAGGCATTAGTAGCCGTAAGGGTATAAGTGCCGCTGTTGGCGGTAGTAGCATTAGGTATGCTTGGGTTTTGCAGGGCCGATGTAAAGTTAGGGCCTGTCCAGCTCCAGGTAGTTACATTGGTACCGCTGCCGCTAAAGTTAAGCGTAGCACCCGAGCAAACCGTATCGTTTGGCGATGCATTGGCTGTTACGTTTTCAATAGTGGTGTCTACCTGCACCACCACAGTGGCAGTTTGATTGCCACAGGCATTGAAGGCTGTAAGTGTGTAAGTGCCGCTGTTGATGGTGGTAGCGGGATTAATAACCGGGTTTTGCTGGGTAGAAGTAAAACCGTTAGGGCCGTTCCAGCTCCAACCGTTTACGTTAGTACCGGTAGCACTAAATGTAATGCCTGCACCCGAACATACTACACCATTGGCAGTAGCACTGGCACCAAAATTCTGTATGGCTGTGTTTACCAATACGTTTACTGTAACCGTAGCATTGCCGCAGGCATTGCTGGCAGTAAGCGTGTAGGCACCGCTATTGGCAGCTGTGGCATTATTAATAACCGGGCTTTGCTGCGATGAGGTATAGCCCGATGGGCCGCTCCATGCCCAGGTGTTTACCTGTGTGCCGCTGCCATTAAGGGTAATAGTGCCACCGGCACAAATAGTATCGTTTGGCTGTGCGTTTACGCTTACTACGCCAAGGGCTGTATCTACGTCTACATTCACAGTAGCGCTGGCTGTGCCGCATATATTAGTTGCAACCAATGTGTATAGGCCACTATCGGCCATGGTTACCACCGGTTTTGTGGGGTTCTGCAGGTTAGATGTAAATCCGTTTGGCCCGCTCCAGCTATACGAAGTAGCACCGGTGCTTGTGCCAGTTAAGTTTAAGGTAGCCTGGCTGCAAATATTGGTAAGGTTAGCCGTTGCAGTTGTGTTTACCGGTCCCGATGAAATAGTAACATTTACAGTGCTTTGGGCCGTACCACAACTATTTGTAGCCACCAGTGTGTAGGTCCCCACATTAACCTGCTGAAAGTTATTGATGGTGTTGTTAATCTGTGTAGATGTAAAGCTGTTAGGGCCGCTCCAGGCATAGCTGGTAGCACCGGTAGCGCTGCCGCTAAGGTTGAGCGTGCCACCCGGACAAACCGAGTTAGGGTTGGCACCATTGGCAGTAGTAGTTACACTTAATGGTATATCGTTTACCGTTACGTTTACAGTAGCAGGTGTGCTGCCGCAGGCGTTCGTGGCAGTAAGTGTATAGGTGCCGGTAGCATTCGACTGCGCATTGGCTATTACCGGGTTTTGGCTACTGGCTGTAAAGCTGTTAGGGCCTGTCCAGGAGTATGAAGTTGCATCTAACGCACTACCACTAAGCGATATGGTATTGCCCGCGCAGGCAGGGTTTGGGGTAGCCGATGCAGTAACACTGCGGGGGGCATCATTTACAGTTACATTTACGGTAGATGTTAAACTATTGCAGGCATTGCTGGCTGTTAAAGTATAAGCTCCTGTATGGGTGGTTAAAAGATTAGGCCTTGTTGTATTTTGAGTAGAAGCGGTAAAGCCCAGGGGGCCGCTCCAACTCCAGGTAGTTACGTTGGTGCCGCTGCCACTAAGGGTTAATGTGCCACCAGCACAGGCAGGGTTAGGTGTGGCGGTAGCATTTACGTTGGCTACATTGGCCAGCACATTTACATCCAGTGTGGCTGTTTTGGTACCGCAGCTGTTAGTAGCGCTTACAGTTATGGTATAAGGTCCGCCGGCCTGTGTCCAGTTTATAGTTGCACTGGTGCCACTGCTGGTTACGGTGCCGCCTCCGCTTACACTCCACGAGTAGGAAGTTGCTCCACTTACTGCGCCTATTGAGTAGCTGCTGGAACCTATACATGGCGTAGCCGAACCGGTAATAGCACCCACGTTAGCAGGTGGCTGTATTACAGTTACGGTTACACTGCCACGGCTGCTTACACAGCCCGGGTTATTGTTATCGTCAGCCTCTACATAATAAGTAGTTGTAGTTGTAGGCGATACGTTAAGTGGTGTGGTACCAATAGAGGTGCCGTTATTAGCTACGGTATATACGCGGTAAGTTACATTGGTGCCGCCACTGGCGTTTATAGTAACCTGTGTACCCGAGCAGGTGTTGTTACCCGTAGAAGTAACCGTAGGTGTAGGTGGTGCTACGCAGGCAATGCTGCGGCAGGCTATAACCGTGGTGGGCGTAAAGTTGCTGGCAGTTACACCGCCGCTGCTACGCGTGCCGGTAGTAATAAGCGTAGGTGTAAATGTATTTACAGTGGGGTTATAAGCTTGTGTAAGTATGGTAACATTAGAGGCCGGACAACCGCTGCCCCCCTGGTTACCATTTATATCTGTTTTAGTTACACCAAAATCGTAAGCGCCACCGCTGCCGGTAGTATCGGCGCTAATACTGTTGATAAGGAAACCTGAATCTGCCGCTTGTATACCGGTAGGTAACAGAGATATAAATGAGTTATATGATTTGGCAAATAACACTGCACCGGTATTGCGGTCAGCTTTTGCCAGTATAGAAGTAAAGTTGCCAAACGTAGCCCCCGATGCAAAAAGCGCAAAGTTGTTGTCTGTTGTTTTGGTCAGGTTGCCGGCAGTAACGGGTAAGCCGGTTGAGTAGTAGCGGGTATTGGTGCCAATAACGGTAGGGCCGCTGTTGGGGGCGCTCCAGTTATATATGTATGCGCCTAGGTTATCCAGCCCCGACATTACAATACTGTTGCCTCCATCACTTATTATCGATTCTACATCTTCAGAGTTGCTGTTACCAAAACGGCGCGCCCATTGAAATCCGCCTGTTTTATCGGTTTTTACTACCACGGCATCGCTCTGCCCATCGCCGGCCACCATAGTGGCATAACCTACAAATACATAACCATCGGCTGTTTCTACTACATCGCTCAGGTAGTCGTCATCATCAAATCCTGTGTTTACTATAAATACTTTGGCCCAGCTTAACGTTCCGCTGGCATCTGTTTTAAATGCAAATAGTTTAGAGGAATCGCGGCCCGCACCCAGTTCAGATGCCGAACCTGCCACCAGGTAACCACCGTCGCTGGTTTGTATTACTTTATTGCCATAAGCCGAAGCTCCTGACTGTGGTATAAATTTATAGTTCCAGGTAATTGCACCTACTGCGTCTACTTTCATTAGCAGGGCCTGTCCGCCGGCGCTGCCGGTAACTATAAAGCC
>DATGXP010000558.1:0-1584 GCA_035298845.1 Chitinophagales bacterium | reverse complement strand
TATGCTCCTTTAAACAGCGTATCTACAAACAACTTCTTGTTGAACACCTGTAATTTATCAATAGCCTCGCCTACGCCGATATATTTAACGGGTATCTGGAACTGGTCAGATATACCTAATACAACACCGCCCTTGGCTGTGCCGTCCAGCTTGGTAATGGCCAATGCCGTTACCTGTGTAGCAGCCGTAAACTGTTTAGCCTGTTCTACTGCATTCTGACCGGTAGAGCCATCCAGCACCAGCAATACCTCATGCGGTGCATCCGGTATTACCTTCTGCATCACCTTGCGTATTTTGGTTAGCTCATTCATCAGGTCTACACGATTGTGCAAACGGCCAGCGGTATCTATTATCACCACATCGGCACCAATAGCTACACCACGCTCTACCGCCTGGTAGGCTACAGAGGCCGGGTCGGCATTGTGCTGTCCGCGCACCATTTCTACATCGCTGCGTTTAGCCCAAACTTCTAACTGGTCTACAGCCGCTGCGCGGAAAGTATCGGCAGCGCCCAGCAATATCTTCTTGCCGTTATTTTTAAACTGGTGCGATAGCTTACCTATAGTGGTAGTTTTACCGGCACCGTTTACACCCACCACCATAATTACGTATGGCTTTTTATCCGATGGGGTATCAAAATTATCCTGGTCTACATTCTTATTCTCGGCAAGGATAGCTTCAATTTCTTCTTTAATAAGCCGGTTCATATCACTGGTAGTCACATACTTATCTTTAGCAGCACGTGCTTCTATACGCTTGATTATCTTTATAGTAGTTTGCAAGCCTACGTCGGAAGAAATGAGTGCTTCCTCCAGGTTATCCAGTACTTCAATATCTATAGTACTTTTACCGGCAATGGCTTTTGTTATTTTAGAAAAGAAGCCCTCCGAGGTTTTCTCCAGGCCTTTGTCAAGGTCTTCTTTCTTCTCTTTTGTAAAAAAGCTGAATAATCCCATTTCTACTTAAATTTCTACCCGGTTTAAATCACCGGATACGGGTTAGAATAAAACTAAAAAAGCATCTTTCAGCAGAAAGATGCTTTATAAAACATTTCAGGTAACAAACTAAACTTCTTTACCAGCCAAAAAATCCTGCACTTTGTCTTTGTGCACAATCTTCTCAAGGAAAGAATAGTTATTGGTTTTGCCTTTTACCGCTTTAATTACTTTAACGTAATCTTTAGAACCCACTACCGTAGCACGGTCTGTTCTCGCGTTCTTCGAAATTTTTGCCATGATTCAATTATTTAATTTCTTTATGTAATGTAACTCTCTTCAAATTCGGGTTAAACTTTCTCAACTCCAAACGCTCGGTAGTTACTTTTCTGTTTTTGTAGGTCATATAACGGCTTGTTCCCGGAACACCAGCAGCTGCCTGCTCTGTGCACTCAAGTATAACCTGTATACGATTTCCTTTACTTTTCTTTGCCATTGTTAAATGTTTTCAGAGATTATTAATTCAATTTGATTTCGCCTTTATCGCTCAACTCTTTCAGGTAGTTATAAATACCCTTTTTGTTGATAGTGCGAAGAGCCGATACAGACACTTTCAATTCAACCCACTCATCCAACTCAGGGATGAAGA
>DATGXP010000557.1:0-6192 GCA_035298845.1 Chitinophagales bacterium | reverse complement strand
GTCGCTTATTTCGCTAAGCTGCACCGCATGTTGAGGCGGTGTTTCTATCAGGTTAATTTTAAAGGCTTCGTCTTTAGTTACATCATAATCGCGCTCCAGCACCGATACAATCTGTTCAGTAAATGCCTCGGGGTTATCTTTATACTGCTCGGGCCTTGCCTTTACCAACCAGTCGAGGGTTTGCGAATCTTTAATGGATAGCAGGTAGTAAACACTATCTTTCTCCAGCAAAAATGTAGCGCCGTTAAAATCTTCGAGCGGAAAGGTTTGCCCGCTGATAGTGATGTTGGGCGTTATAAAAAACTCGCCTGCCTGCGACTTGTTTACTTTAAATGACAAGGAAGGTTTAATCGCAGCAAATGTGCAGGGGGCTACCTTATAATTTCCCGTTTGCTTATTCTTTAACCTATGATAAAACTTTAACTCATGTGAAACAGCCGTAACACGGTTAAGCAACTCGTGAAATATACGGGGCACCGAGCGGGAGATGTAAGTGTCGAACGATACACCGCCTTTTTGCTTGGTGTGTATCTTGCTTAGCTTGCCAATTTCATTTTTAATATGGTTAGGGTCAAGGCACTTAACAAGGGCTATGATAGCAGGGTCACTGCCGGGATACACCAATCGGGTATTTTGGCTAATAAGCGAATCGAACTGAAAAATCGGTTTGTTATCTACTTTGCGCTGATGGATTACCCGGAATACGTCATAGTAATTCTGAAGAACAAGGGCATCGGGATTTATCAGCAAAAAGCTACTCATTACAACTCCAATTAAGGGGCGGCAAGGATATTCAATTGTGTGGGTGTTGCCAAACAAGTTTTTAAACGGTATGATTAAGTGTTTAAAACTTGTTTACTTTCAGTAGCAAAATCATTATTTACTACTTGCCATATTTTGGCTTAATGCCTGATTTAACTCTTTCACCTGATTTTTTACCTCTGTAATAGTTTGAATCAGCAACCTGTTTATCTCTTCAAGGTGAGTTACTTTTTTCGCCAGCTCTTGGGTAGCCGATACATTGAGCATGGAGATAGCCTCATAATCTACCGTGCGGAAATCATTTACTTGTTTGCCATAAACAAATACGCGGCCTTCATCTTTTAATGCCACTGAAAAGCCCTGGCTGTTGGCGCTTAGTACGGGTGCCATTTCCACCCCTCTGTCTAAAATAAGTTTTACAACATCGCCCTTTTGCAGGTTGTTTGGGATTGTTATGTATCCGCTCTTTATTTCGCTGGCGCGGTAAATATCAGGCACCACATCGGTAACCGTATGCACTGCCTGCGGATATATTTTTTCTATCTGTTGGGCTATTACCTTTTTACAAGTGCCGCTGCCTTTACCAATAGTATCTATAAAGCTATAGTCGGTAACCTGTATCTGGTTAAGCGCTTGCAAATCCGCTGCGTTGTTGCTTATACCGCTTATTCTTTTTATGCGGACATCGCTATGTGCAACAAAACCTTCGCCCGATGCTATGTAATTGGAAGCATAAATACTTACGCTGGCTGTGGTAGCACTGCTGCTTTGTGATAACACGGTACTGGTTGGTATAAACCATGCTTCGTTAGCGGGTGTACTAAGATTACCCGAATAGCCATTTACGTGTAAAGGATACAAGGGGCTGTTAACACCAATGCCTACGTATGCGTTGTTTCCCAACACCAGGCTATTGCTGGCAGAAACAACAGCATTGGCGCCAACGGCCGTAGCATTGGTAAGCGTAGCACCACCGCGGGTATTGTAGCCCAGGTAAGTATTCTGGCTACCCGAAATGTTAGTAAAACCAGCGCTGCCACCTATCACTGTATTTTGCGTGCCGGTGGTGTTATTAAATAAACCGTTCGACCCTACGGCTGTATTTTCTGCAGCCGTGTTATTATATAGGCCCTGGTAGCCAAATGCCGTACTATAATTGCTGGTGCTATTGCTGTACAACGCCGATCTGCCGCTGGCCGTGTTGCCGGCACCCGTGGTGTTGGTGCGCATAGCATCGCGGCCGGTGGCGGTATTATCGTTACTGGTGGTATTAAATAATAAAGCCTGGTAACCATAAGCGCAATTAGAAGCTCCGGTGCTATTCGTGTAAAGTGCATCTTTACCATAAGCCACGTTTTCGCTACCGGTAGTATTGGTACGCAACGAGTTTGAGCCGGTAGCTGTATTAAATGAACCGGTATTGTTCTGCAGGCTATTCATACCTACGGCGGTATTGTTTTCTCCTGTACTGTTTGTTGAAAGGCTGAATGTACCAACGGAGGTATTGTTAAACCCTGTGGTATTACTACGCATGGCATCTTTACCTACTGCAGTATTATAAACACCAGTACTGTTTGTACGCATAGCATCACGGCCTAAAGCAACATTGTCGGTACCGGTGGTGTTGCTAAGTAAAGCCTGGTAACCCATAGCAATATTACCATTACCACCAGTGTTGCTTAACATGGCATCTTTACCAATGGCAGTGTTAGCCGCACCCGTGCTATTGGTAAATAGAGCATCTTTACCTATGGCTGTATTGTCGTTGCCGGTGGTGTTGTTACGCAAGGCGTTACGGCCAAACCCGCAGTTAAAAATGCCCGTTGTGTTTTCGCGTAAGGCAGCATTGCCAAAAGCTACACAACTATTTCCTGTGCTGTTATTAAGCATAGCCTGATAGCCAAAAGCTGAATTATTGGAACCGGTAGTATTGCTGGGCAAGGCTTCTTTACCTACGGCTGTGTTTTGTCCGCCACCTGTATTTGCCTGTAAGGCATTCCGGCCAATGGCTGTATTGTCATTACCGGTAGTGTTGTTTAGCATGGCATAAGCGCCCATTGCGGTGTTGTAAATACCACTTGTATTAGCCGACAAGGCATTGAAGCCTACGCCGGTATTATCATTACCTGTATTAACCGCCAGCACATTAAAACCAATGGCCGTTATAGAACTGCCAGTATTGGCATTACCCGCCAGCAAGCCGTAAAAATTATTGCCGCCGGTAGTAGCAATCCGCCCCGCCTTTTGGTTGTTTACTTTTATGTTGAAGGATACATTATCGGTTGTTCCTATAAAGTTAGTGCCATCTACCGTGCCGGTATTGCCGGTGGTTGTCCAGTCGTTGCTGGCAGATGCCGGAGTAACCCATGCTGGTACGCCGCTGCCGGAAATGCTAAGCATTTGACCGGCAGTGCCCGTGGGGATTCCCCGTAAATCTCCATTGGCATCGGCATACAGCAGGTTATCGGTACTGGCTGTGGGTGCAGCTATATAAGTGCCGCTGGTGGCAAGGCCACCTATGCGGATAGTATTATTTCCAAACAGGTGTAGTAACTGCTGTGGCAACACAGTGCCAACACCCAGTTTTCCATTTACATCTATGGTTACCCTGCGTATATTGTTTGTACGTAATGTAAATGCATTGGCATCGGTAGTGCCTGCAAAATGCAGGGCAGTGTCTGTACCTGTATTGCCCTTAATCTTCCAGAAAGGGAAGTCAGGGTTTTGTGTTTCGGCCTGCGCAAATAAGCCGGTACCGATTACGCTGAAAATAAAAAAAAATGCAAACTTTACTACCGGGGTTGAGTTGGCTTTTTTCATAACCTTGTTTTGATGCAACAAAGGTAGCCTGTGGTTTATATGCTGTTTCCTACAAATTTCCTACAAGCAAAAAACAGAACCATATATGGATTATGTTAGCAGTATGAGGGATGTGCTACAAGCGCTGGACGAAATTTATCAACTGATAGCAGAAAGTGTGCCTGCCGCCCAGGCGGCTTTGCAAAAACTAAAAAATACGCATCGGCCTTTTAAAAATAAAGCCGCCGCCGCCCGGGCAGATCTTTTGGAATTAATTGTAGCAGCAACCTGCAATACTTTTGATAAGGCAAACATTGACGATAAAAAATTGCTACGCTTTTTTGAAAAGCAAAAGCAACATGACAATGCCGCACTATTGTTGCTGGCAAAGACAAAACACTACCTTAACCGGGGCAATATAGCGGAAGGCGAAAAATGCCTTACTTATATCAAGCAACATTTGTTGCCGCTAAGTACCCTCAACACCGAAGTAAGTTACCTGCATTACACCACACAGATTTATGCTACCAAAGGTGAACATGCGCAGCGCATGTTTATTGCCGAGCAGGCTTTTGAAAAGCTGGCACAAATTGAGGAGCGTAACAGCTGGTGGTATGGTATGTTTGCAATGCTAAGCGCCACTATAGCCGATGTATACCAACGCAACCGCCAGCATGATGAAGCGTGGCCTTACCTTGCGCAGGCGCTTAAAGTTTGTGAAGAGCAGAATATTTCGGCACAGCACAGGTTTCATATTTACAGGCATATAGGCCTGCATTACAATTTTAAGGAGGAAACTGAAAAAAGTATCAGTTGGTACGAAAAGGCACTAGCTGAATTAAACAACGAAGACAACCTGCCTTACCTCATTGTAACCAATAGCAACCTTGCTTATCAATACTACTGGCTTTACCAGGAAACACCTGCTGCCCAAAAAGCTAAGCGTGCCAGGCAAATGGCCCGTATGGAGCAGTTGCTGGTGGCTATTACAAAATATAATGCCCGGCTTAAATCGCCGGTGCATAGGGCTAACCTGCTTATAACACGTAGCCGAGTTGAATACCTTAAGCAAAATTACGCCACAGCCATTCAATTACTGGATAAAGCCCTGCCGGTATATCAAAAGCAAAAGCAGGACCGCAGTGTTGTAGAGTATTATCAACTGGTGCATAAAGCCTGGCATGCGTGGGGCCTGCAAACAAAAGACTATACAAAACTAGTTACAGCCTATAAATATCTGCAACACTATACCGAGATAGTGAAAGCCGATGCAAAGAAAACTACCGCCGAAAAACTGAACGCTGTAAAAAACACCTACGAACTGCAACAGAAAAAACTTACTGAACAACTTATGAAACAACAGATAGATGCACTGAACAACGAAATGCAGCTAACCACTTTAAGCCTGCATGATAAAATACTGGTGCTTGATGAATTAAAAGACCATGTAAAAATACTGGGCCGGAAAGGGTTGCAGATTGGGGAAATGAGTAAATCCATTTTGCAGAAGATAGATGCAGTGAAAATTACAGACCATGACAAAAAACGACTGCAACAAAAACTAGCTGAAACAAGTAAGCACCTGGCCAAAAGCCTTAACCAAAAATTTCCGACCCTTACACCGCTCGAAATAAATATGTGCGGGTTGTTTAAAACAGGTATTACCGATAAAGAACTAGCCATGCTATATGGGCAAAGCTATAAGAGCTACGGCCAACACCGTTGGCGCATTAAAAAGAAGATGAAGCTTGGCAGGCAGGTTAACCTGATAAAATATTTACAAAGCCTTGACATGTAATATTTTTAATGGGCTCAAGGTGAATACTTTCACAAAAGAACCTGAGGGGACAGGTTCAATGCTTAAAACCACGAAATGAAAAGTATATTTAAGCCAGCAACAAAAGCTTAAATGAAAAAATTATTTCCCCTTATATTATTTGTATGCTGCGTGGCTGTTTCGTTTTCGCAAATTGTAAATAATTATGCCGGTGTAACAGCCATAAATCTTTGCTCTAACTCGGTAACAGTAAGTAATGCTGCAGGTTTTGCGGCCGGCAACCGGGTGCTTGTTATACAAATGAAGGGCGTGGATATAGACCAAAGCAACAGCACCGCCTTTGGCACAGTAACTAATTATAATAATGCCGGCAACTATGAGTTTGCCACAGTAGCTTCTGTATCGGGTAACAACATTTTTTTTGCCAATCAGTTGCTGAATACATATGACGTAGCGGGATTTGTTCAAATAGTGCAAGTGCCTCAATACACTAACCTTACTGTTACAACCCCTATAACCGCGCAACCCTGGAACGGTACCAGCGGTGGGGTAATTGCCATAGAGGCCAGCGGCAGTGTAACCCTGAATGCGGATATAGATGCCAGTGATTTGGGCTTTCGCGCTGGTATAGTGTCGCTTAACATGGGTTACCAATGCGACCTGATGGATTACTATTACGACATCACTTCGCCTCATGGCGGGCGTAAAGGCGAAGGTATTTTTGAGTTACCCAATAATATAATAAATGGTCGTGGTAAAAATGCAAACGGCGGCGGTGGGGGCAATAACACCAACTCGGGTGGTGCCGGTGGCAGCAATGGTGGGGCCGGAGGACGTGGCGGCAACCAATGGGG
>DATGXP010000556.1:0-3996 GCA_035298845.1 Chitinophagales bacterium | reverse complement strand
CATGTTTCTGTTCCTCTTTAATAAATATCTGAATTGCTTCGTGATAATCGGGGTCATAAGCCTTGGCAATTTTAAGCAGGTGTAATCCTTCTGAGCTTTCACCCCGCTGAAACTGCTGGATAGAGGCGCACACCAGTTCTTTTTCGGCAGCCGATAATTCAGCTACACCATTAAAGTTGATATGAGTAAAATGAATCCTGTTGCGCTGGAAATAGTCTTTCCACGCCTTAAATAATAAGTGCATATAAATTGTTTTTGGTTACGTGTAAAAGGCTGTTCGGCTGTTAAACTCCCTCTCCTAAAGGAGAGGGAGTTTGTTTCATCCCGCCTCAAGCGGGAAGGGTGAGGTTTACGGCCTCGGTATCTCTCCCTTAGCTATCATTTCATCTACCGCCCGTACGTATTGCGTTTTGCTGATGCAATACGATTTCCAGTTGGCAGAATCAACTTCCATTTTCATGTATTTGTAATCATCGTAGATATAGAACACCATATCTTTATCAAACAGCTGGGTTGTCGTACTATCTGTGGCTTTCTCTTGTTTGTAGTATTCAAATAGAGATGCCATGCCGGTATGGCTTAGCTTAAGCAGGTAGCGCTTATCTATGTATTTAAACTTCTGTGTTTTGTAATGCCTGCAGTTATACTGCACAATAAAATCATCCCAGTTTACAAAACAGCTGATGATAAACACTGCATAAAATGCCCAGGCATTTTTGCGAAACAAAAACCAGTTGCTGTTCCGCTGTATTACTTTTAGCAGTGTGGTAGTAAGCCCGATAATGCATAGCAGCAGGTAAACGTAAACGCCTATTCTGCGTCGGGTTAATCCCGATGATTCTATTATCCACCAGTTACGGTGGGCGGTGGTAATTACTAATACTATGTTCTGTGCTATCCAGCCATAGGCCAGCAGCTTAAGCCATTTGTTGTTTTCAAAAAAGTTGAGGTACCCGCGGAAAACAAATAGTATAACCGCAATGGCCATACAGATAGAAACAATAAGGGTATCTGTTCCATCGTGCAGGTATTCAGCTATGGTTATACCCTCCGGCATGTGCTTTACTATCCACATAAAGTAGATGTCCAGGCCATTGACACTTAATAGTAACAGATTAAGCATGGCAAATAGTATAACACCGGTCAGCAATTCATTGGGTACTGATAGTACCGGTATGCGCGCCATGTGTTCTTCCAGGGTAATAGGTGCCAGTGCATCGCTTGCGGCTTCATCTGTTTTCAGCAAAAACTTTATGGCATAATGGCGGAATAAACTCGCCATAAACAGCAAACCAAAAGCAGTAAACACTATCCACTCAAAACTGATAAAGTCGGCATCTATGTTATCCGTATATTTTTCAAACACCGGATTCGCTGCGCGGTAAAAAATGAAGAACACAGCAGTTACGGCCAGCGGTATAATTATCAGGGGTAGCTTTTTAAAAATGCTTTCGCGTTCAGTGTCCCCGGGTTCTTCCGATGAAAACATTTTTTTGATGGTTTGCGGCACAGTAGCTACTACCGAGAAAGCAGAGTTAGCTACCGCTATCAGCAACGATGATTGCGGGCTAAAGCTTAGCCCCGACAGCATCATCATAGAGCACAGGTTGGCAAGTATAGGCAACGCCGTACCATACCTGAACACAAAGAAAGATGCAATGATGTTACCGGTGGCGGCCGCTACCCAGGCCGGGCTGGCTATCAGCTTGCGGTTGTGTATTAGCAGCAGGGCTACTATTACAATGCCGAACAGAAAGAAATTCAACCCCGGGTTCTGGTCGTAAAATAAAAAGGAATAGGCAGCAGCGCTGATGATAATCAGCCAATCGTTCTTTTTCATAGGGAGGTAGTTTTAGGTGATTCAGAAATTTGTTGGTGTGTGCTCATCAGCGACTCAAATACCGAAAACACCAGCCACAGCAGAGCGGCGAATATCAGCGTCATTCCATAGGTGCGCGGGTAGTTGAATGGGTCGGTAATACGTGCTACGGTATCGTAATATATACCGGTAGGGTGGGTTAGTATATTCCATGAGTTCCACCGCAGCACGCGGCCCATATAAATACCATACCCTGATAGTAACATCACCACCATCATTATGCCTTGCGCAGTATAGCGCCCGGTTAATTCTTTTAACTTGTTATAAACAATAACAGCCGATAACATGCCCAGCACCAAACCGGTAAAGGCGAACGAATACATCAGCACCGTATCGAACCAAAAGGGCATAGCGGCCCTTGGCTTTAAATGGATAAGGTCGGTAATGATGTACGGTGAGTTGGGGAAGAAGGCGAGCCATGCAATAAAGCACGGCGCAAAGGCCCACCATTTGTTTTGTTTGCCCGCCAGCACTGCCAGGCCTATAGGTATCCAGGCCAGTATCAGGTTGAAGGGAAGAAAAATAAAGCCTGCATTATCGGTAATGTGCAACCGGTAAGCCTCCAGCGCGCAGCAGAACGCCGACAGCAATAGCAACCGTTTAAAAACAGTGGTAAACATGTGCGATTAATTTTGGTGAGGTAGAGGTTTATATCATATGCGCGCTCGTCTTGCTTTTACTGCCATGTAGATTCCGGCCCATATACCCCATAGCAGAATAGCTACCGATACAAAAATCAGTGTGTCCCATCCTTCTCCCAAAACGAGGAATAGCACGCCGGCAGTAAAAGTGATAACTGCAAGTATCATAAAGCTCACTATGGCTATAAAAGCCCATATCCAATCGGCTAATGTTAGTTGTGTCCATATCATCAAGACTTTCGCATATATTTTATTAGCTTATAAAATGCTATCCAAGTACACCAGAAGAGAATTGCTATCGGTATATAAAAACGCTTACTATACTCATCATCTAAAACTATGGGCGCAGAAACTACGCGCAGAGTAAAAAGCATCAATACCAAAAAGCTAAGCAGGGCTATCAAAGTCCAGCACACATCGGCCCACGTATATTTTAGTTTCTTCATACTATCTACTCGTTATAGAAAATGCCAATGGCGTGATAAACCACACTGGTAATAGCCAGCTTGCGCTCCAGGTTTTTGTCATTCCTGTCTAAGCGCTCTTCCGGTTTGTTAACCTTATCAAGTATCTTTTTAGTTGCAGCAAGTGCTCCCAACATAAGGATGCTGCCCGCCAGTTTTTTCATATCAGGTTTTGTGTTGCGCATATCAAAACACCAGGTTTAATTTCTCGTTATCCAGTAGCCGTTCAAGTTGTTTCGCCTTCCGGTGGCATATCCATAAAGGGATAAAACCAAACACACCAAAGCTGCAATCAATTAAAGCCCACCAGTAGGGTATACCGCGCAGGGTGCAGAACGCAAAAGCATAGGGCAGAATCAGCGCGCAGGCTATCATACCAAACTCCAGCACCCATATGTTTTTAACCGGGTTGCGTAGCGGGCCAATAAACGCTATGGCAATTACAAAGTGGGCAAAGGCCAGCCAGTCATAACCATACAATAAAAACGGGAATGAAATTTCAGTAGTATCTAATGCTGTAAAAACCTTTTGCAGCCAGGGGTATAGAACTGCATCTGCAGGCAGGGCGGCAAGTAGAAATTTCAGCTCCCTGTGTACCGGTATGGCGGTGGCTCCGCTGAGTATTAGCGCCACCATAAAGAACAGCAATATCCACTGTATCTGCTTTTTCAATTGGGTGATTTTCGGATTCATAAAAAGTGCTTTGAATTTCAAAGTATAACGACAAAAAAATTATTTCTTATTCTGCTTCACTAATTTTTCGAGGGCATTCAGGTGCATAATAAACTCTTTGCGCCCGAGGCTGGTAGCCAGGTAACTGGTCTTGGTCTTCTTACCTACAAACTCTTTTTTTACGGCTATGTAATCTATCTTCTCCAGTGCAGTAATATGGCTGGCCAGGTTACCATCAGTTACATCCAGCAGTTCCTTCAGCGTAAGAAAATCTATGGCATCGTTCACCATCAACGCGCTCATAATACCCAGGCGTATGCGGTTCTCAAATGACTTGTTT
>DATGXP010000555.1:0-8848 GCA_035298845.1 Chitinophagales bacterium | reverse complement strand
GTAGACCCTGCCGTGCTGGAAAACTGCAAGCTGGACACTAAGAAATACTTGGGCTTTGCCTTTGGTATGGGCATAGAGCGCATTACTATGCTGAGATTTCAGGTAAACGACCTGCGCCTGTATTTTGAGAACGATGTGCGTTTTCTGAAGCAGTTTACTGCGGCTATTTAAACGATTGCACTTACTACTCCTTTCAAAAATAAATGCTGTTATACTTTCCGGCTATAACCAATACATTTGGCTCATACTTTTATAAAACTGTATGAGCACATTTACCATTACCAACCAGCCTATTACCTTAAACGATTTAAGAGATTTTCTTTCTACGTATGGTTCTATTACGCTAAGCGATGAAGCCAAAAAGAAAATTGCGGCCAACCGCAGTTACCTGGAAAAGAAAATTGACGGGCACGGACGCTACTATGGTATAAACACGGGCTTTGGCGCCTTGTGCGATGTAGAAATACCCAAAGACCAGCTGGAACAGCTGCAGGAAAACCTCGTAGTAAGCCATGCCTGCGGTATGGGCGATGAGGTAAAGCCGGAAGTAGTAAGGCTGATGATGCTGCTGAAAATTAAAGGGCTGGCGCAAGGCTACTCGGGCGTAACGGTAGAGGTGGTAGAGAAACTGGCTGAACTGTATAATAAAGGTGTATTGCCGGTAATATGGGAGGTAGGCTCACTAGGTGCCAGCGGCGATTTAGCACCTTTGGCCCACCTTACCTTGCCCATGATAGGCAAAGGCACCGTGCGCTACAAAAATGTAAAACGCGAAAGCGAAGAAGTATTAAAAGAGCTGGGTATAGAAACAATAGTACTAAAAGCCAAAGAAGGGCTTGCCCTGCTTAACGGTA
Organism: Chitinophagales bacterium; assembly: GCA_035298845.1. Lineage (GTDB taxonomy): Bacteria > Bacteroidota > Bacteroidia > Chitinophagales > LD1 > Bog-950. The sequence goes on along the minus strand of DATGXP010000555.1, from coordinate 7,994 downwards.
CCCAGTTTATGAGTGCCTGGGGCTGTTACTCGCTGATAGAAGCTGAGCGGGTGGAGAAGCTGGCTGATTTTACGGCCGCAGTATCGGTAGATGCTTTTGATGCGCAGACTAATCCTTTTCACCCGGCAATACAGCGGGTGCGCAACCATCAGGGGCAAATAGAGAGCGCGCAAAACGTGTTGCAGTTTTTAGAGGGCAGCGAAATTGCACAACAGCAAAAGGAAAATGTGCAGGACCCTTACTCTTTCCGCTGTGTGCCGCAGGTGCATGGGGCAGTTAAGTATGCCATAGCGCAGGTGCGCGATGTATTTGAACGCGAGATAAACGCTGTAACCGATAACCCGCTGATATTTGAAGAAGAAGACCTGATACTAAGCGGTGGCAACTTTCACGGCGAGCCGCTGGCTATTTCGCTGGATTATTTGGGTATAGCTATGAGCGAGCTGGCAAGTATATCGGAGCGGCGCACGTTTCAATTGCTATCGGGTAAAAGAGGTTTGCCTAAGTTTTTGGTGCAGGATAGCGGGCTGAACAGCGGGCTAATGATACCGCAATACACGGCTGCGGCCATAGTAAGTATGAACAAGCAACTGGCCACCCCTGCCAGTGTAGATACCATTACCAGCAGCGATGGGCAGGAAGACCACGTGAGCATGGGCGCCAACGCTGCCGTAAAAACATATAAGATAGTGTACAATATTGAAAAAGTGCTGGCTATTGAATTTATGACCGCCATGCAGGCGCTCGATTTCCGCAAGCCGCTGAAAAGCTCGCCGCTAATAGAAAAAGTAAAAGCCGACTATCGAAAAATAGTGCCTTATTACGAAAAAGACCGCGTGCTATACGAAGATATACAGGTAACTGTAGATTTTATGCGCACCCTTAACTTATAGGCGGGAAGCCTGGTTAAGGTATGTTTTAGCTATCGTATCTAAATGATGGTTATTGTGGTATATAGTAAAGTAAGCCAGTTCGCGCACCGTTAGGTTACCTAATATAGGGTGAGCCACCTGGTAATTATCCAATTGTTCGTCGTTCCATTTTTTGTCGAGCGCCACAATAAGTTTGCTGCCTTCGCGCTGTAGCTTGCTATGTAACTCTGCCTTGTTGTAGTTGGTTCTTTTTGGCACATATACACCGGTGGCCACGGCACCCTCGCTTAATTTGCGCTGGTAGTTATCTACTACTTTGGCAAAGCCATGCGAGGTGCGTTTGGGTTTACCGTAAAGCAATACATGCATAAACTTAGGCAGTGTAAATGCCAGGGAAGTCATTTTAGTGGCATTTACCAGGTGCGAAATATTTTCGGCGGTAGACCATTTATTTTCCTTCGAAACATTGAAAAAGTCATCGGGCACTGCAGCTGAGGTGCTGATAAGAGAATCGAAACTCCCTTTCAGTTCCGTTATGATTTCACTTTTAGATTTACGCATGGCCAGTAGTTGTGTCAGGTAAAGTTCTGCTATTTTTTGCAGACGAGAAACATATAGGAAATAAGGCTATAGCTGAGCATTTATTTCAAAACCTGCGCGCAACAAGCCCATAACTTCTGTGCTGTTAAATCCCAGCTGAATTTTTTAACCTGGGCTCTGCCCTTTACTATCAATTGTTCCCGCAAAGCCGGGTCGCTTACAAAGCGTTTCATAGCGCTGGATATGTCTTCTATCGATGCAGGATTAACCAGCAGAGCTGCGTCGCCGGCAGCCTCGGGCATACTGGTAATGTTGGATGTAATAACGGGCACATCGCAGCTCATAGCTTCTACTATAGGTATGCCAAAGCCCTCAAAAAGAGATACATACACCATAGCAAATGCCGAGGCTACAATATTGCCCAATGCATCGGCGGGCACATGGCCAAGAAATTTGACCTCAGCTTTAAACTTCATATCATTGTAGGCATCCTCTACTTCATTAAAATCCCAGGCTTTTCGGCCCACTATAACCAGCTTGTGCGCCGAGCCTGTTTCTGCTTTAAACTTATCGAAGGCCAGCAAAAGGTTTTTTACATTTTTGCGCGGGTGTATGCTACCTACATAAATGAAGTAATCGTTTCCATCGGCGTACTGCGCTTTAATCTGTTGCTTTACCTCATCGCTTACAGGTTGGTACACTTCTTTAGAGCCATTGTATACCACATCAATTTTATTGGGCAACACGCCATACTGTTTGGTTATATCACGTTTGCTGAACTCAGATACGGTTGCAATGCGGGCTGCCTTGTGCGCAAAGCGCGGGGTAAAGTATTCGTAGTATTTGCGGGTAAGGAAAGCTACATGGTATTTAAAATGCTCAAAGGCCAAATCGTGCATTACTATCACCTGGGGCACCTCGGTGCGCAGGCAGCCATATCCATCGGTAGAAAGAAACAGGTCGGGTTTGTGTTTGTTAAGCCAGCCGGCTACCGATAACTCGAACCACCAAAGCCACAGCAATGGATGACGTGCCTGCGGAAACAATACCACCGGTTTTACATTGTTGGCAAAAATAAATTCAGGGTCGAAAGCCCTGTCGAATAAAAAGTAAAAATCAACATCGGGGTGAGCCTGCACCATGCGCTTAAGCGACTCGGCCGTAAACAAGCCAATGCCCTCCAGTTTGTTCTTAATAAGAAAACGGGTATTAACCGCTATGCGTTTACGTGCCTGCAATGCCTAAGCTTTTCACAATAATATTACATTTAGCCGTTCTAGTTCGCGATGCGCAGAAAATTTGCCACCAATCTCCTTTTTCTTTTTGCAGCCAACCTGCTGGTTAAGCCTTTTTGGATATTAGGCATAGACCGCGTGGTGCAAAACAAGGTAGGTGCCGCCGAGTATGGAACTTACTTCGCCGTGTTTAATTATTCTTTCCTGCTATCGATAGTGCTGGATTTTGGCATCAATAACTTTAATAACCGGGCCATATCGCGCAACAACAAACGGGCAGGCGAATACCTGCTGAACCTGTTGCTGCTTAAATCCATACTGGCTATCCTGTATTTTGCATTAACGTTTATATCTGCTATGGCCACGGGCTATAGCGAGCAGCAAATGACGATGCTGCTGTTTCTGGCTATTAACCAGATATTGCTTTCGGGTATCCTGTACTTCCGCAGCAATATTGCAGCGCTGCAGCATTTTAAAATTGATTCGCTGCTTTCTATCCTCGACCGGTTGCTTACCATAGCCTTTTGCCTGGTGCTGCTGTATGTGCCGTTTTTTAAAGAAGGCTTTAATATTCTTTGGTTTATATACGCTCAAACATTGGCGCTACTGATTACAGCAGTAGTTGCTTTTGTTGTGATTTTCAAGAAAACGGTGTTGTCATTCGATATCTGGAAATTCAAATTTGCAAGGCTTATTCTGCTTAAGAGCTTTCCTTTTGCATTGCTGGCTTTGCTTATGGGCATTTACTACCGGGTAGATGCCGTAATGATAGAACGCATGCTGCCCGATGGCGCGCGCGAAGCGGGTATTTACGCGGCATCTTTCCGTTTGCTGGATGCACTGAACATGTTTGGCTACCTGTTTGCCACCCTGCTGCTACCCATGTTTGCAGGTATGATACGCCGCAAAGAAAGCGTGATACAACTGGTGAAATTTGGCAGTGAATTGATGTTTGTTTTTTCGGTAACGGCGGGTATTGGCTGCTACTTTTTTCGCAACGAAATAATGCTGTTGCTGTACCGCGACTCTGACCCCTACTGGGCAGGTATATTTGGCTGGTTGATGCTCAATTTTATACCTATGAGCAGTGTGTACATTTTTGGCACCCTGCTAACCGCTAACGGCAGCCTGAAGGTGCTTAACTACATAGCCTTGGGCGGTATGGTGCTGAATGTGAGCCTTAACCTGTTCCTCATTCCGGAGTATGGCGCTTTTGGCGCTACCGTTGCCACGCTGCTGACACAGATGCTGGTGGCCGTGCTGCATGTAATGGCGGCTAACCGGCAGTTTAACCTGGATTACCGGTTTGGCGAACTGGGCAGGCTGTTGGGCTTTAGCATTGCCTGCCTTGGTGTAGGCCTGCTAACCAGCCGGCTGCCGCTTATCTGGATGCTGGGTTTGCCACTGGCCATAACACTATGCCTGCTGGCAGGCATAGCCGCTAAATTGCTACCCTTTAAACAGTTTGTGGCACTGCTAAGGGCGAAGGCCGCTTCATAAATTATTTTACATTTGACCGTTTCAAAAAACCAACAGAATGGATAAAGAATTTAACCTGATAGGCGCTATCAGAATCATATTAAAATGGAAGATGCATATACTGGCGCTTATCGTAGTTTCGGCAATCAGCGCAGCTATATTTTCAGTATTTATAATGGATGAATGGTATTTGTCTTACTCTACCTTTTACCCTACTAACCAGGCCCTAACCGACCGCTCCAGTATTTTCGGCACCGAAACAAAAGCGGAGTATTTTGGCGATAAGGCAGACGTTAACCGGGTGCTTACCATTGCCAATTCTGTTCCTATTATAGATATGATAATTGACTCGTTTAAACTAGCCGAACATTATGATGTAGGCAAAGAAAAAACCTACTGGAGAACCATCGTACGCAAGAAGTTTGAAAAAAAGTACGAGGCCATCAAAACCGAGCGCGATGCTGTGCAGATATCGGTTTACGATACCGATCCTAAGGTTGCAGCTGCTATTGTAAACACCATAGTAAACAAGGTAGACGAACTTAATAAACTGCACGTAGATGACTCTAAAAATAAATTATACGATGCCGTATCCAGCCAGGTAAAAAAATTGCAGGTAGATGCAGCATGGTATAATGATACCCTTGCCTCTTTGGCTGCGCAATACAAAATCAAATTGTCTACAGGCGCAGATGGAACAATTCTGGTAGATGGTAACGACTACCGCGCGGTGCAGATTTACAAAACCCTTGTGAGCTACCAAAACAACACTAACCGCGAGTTAAATAACCTGACCAACATCAGTGGGCAGTTAGAAGTATCAAGGCACAATACCGAATCGTCACTTTATATTCTCGAACAAGGTTTCCCATCTGACAGGCGTGAAAAGCCGGTGCGCTCATTGGTAGTACTTATTACCGTGCTTATTACCGCCTTTGTATCGGTAGTGGGTGTATTGCTTATAGAGCAGATAAAAGAAATTAAAGCGCAACTGTAATGCCCCGCGCCATCGATAGAACAGAGCTAGGGGCGTTTGCCTTTTTGGGCATTGCTACCATTGTATCTGTATTGGCGGCATTTGGCACCGGCATGTATTACCTGGCACTTATACCTTTTGGCTTGCTGGTGGCTTATACAGCGGTTATCAATTTTAAGTTGCTGTATTATTTCCTGCTGGCATCTATCCCTGTTTCTATCGAGTATTATTTTTCGGCGTCGTTGGCTACCGATCTGCCCGATGAGCCGTTGATGATAGGGCTGATGCTGGTTACTTTTATATTCATATTAAGCAATTACAAATATTTGCCTACGGGGTTCCTGGGCAACTTCTTTATTGGGGCGCTGCTGCTGCATTTGTTCTGGATTTTCATTAGTGCCCTTACTGCTATTAACTTTGTTGTTTCTATAAAGGTTTTTACAGCCAAGCTATGGTATATAACCACCTTTACTTTTTTAACGGCGGTAGTAATACGTACCAAAGATGATTTTAAGAAACTGTTCTGGTGTATTTATATTCCGCTTACATTGCTTATAATACAGGTAATTATAAGGCACGGTATGCAGAATTTTTCGTTTGAGCAGATAAACGACCCCATGATGCCGTTCTTCCGCAACCACGTAAACTATGCGGCTATTGTATCTATTTTCTTTCCGTTTATACTATGGGCACGGGGGGAGTATACCGGTTTTAAACGCAACCTGCTAAGCGCTTCGCTGTTGTTGTATATAGTGGCCATTTATTTATCGTATACGCGCACCTGCTACATTGCATTACTGTTGCTTTATCCTGTATACCTGGTGGTGCGCTACCGGCTGATGAAACCTGCCCTGCTTTCGGCTTTTGTGGTTATAGTGCTGGTGGTGGGCTACCTGTTTACCGATAAGCACTTTATGAAGTTTGCTCCCGATTTTGAAGAGACTATTATTCACGACCGGTTGGATGAGCACTTGTCTTCGACCTTTGAGGGTAAGGATGTATCGAGCATGGAGCGCGTATACCGGTGGGTGGCGGCCACACAAATGTTTCCGGCATCGCCATATGTGGGTATAGGCCCGGGCAACTTTTATCCCTACTACAAGCGCTATACGGTTTCTAGTTTCGAAACCTATGTGAGTGATAACCCTGAGCGCTCTACCACACACAACTATGCTTTGTTCCTGCTATCAGAGCAGGGAGCGATAGGGCTGGCTGTATTCCTTTTTCTTACTGTTGTAATATTTGTGTATGGCGAAAAAGTATACCACCGCATACAGAACAAAGACGATAAACGGATGGTGCTAACGTTGCTGCTGGTAATGGCCATGATATACGTAAACCTGCTGCTAAGCGATATGCTGGAGAGTGATAAAGTAGGCCCCTTCTTTTTTATAAGCCTGGCGCTGCTGGCAGCAGCCGATATACGTAACCGTAAGGTGCTACTTAAACCGCAGGGTTAGCAGCGTGATGTCATCATCAAAATCGGTATCCTGCTTGTAGGCTATTACGTGGTCCAGCAATTTGGTGTTAAAGTCAGAAAGCGATTCGTGGTTATTGGCAGCGGTAAAATTCATAATACCTTCTACATCAAACATTTTTTCATCGTTGTTTACCGCCTCGGATAATCCATCAGTGTAGTTAACAAGCAAAGAGCCCGGCTCTACCTGCACCTCACCATAGTTGATATACGGTAGGGTTTCGAACATGCCCAATATGGTGCAACCCTGGTCGAGCAGTTGCATCTCGCCATTGCTGTATAGTATAGATGGGTTGTGCCCTGCATTTACGTACGTAAGCATGCGGGTGGTGTAGTTATAGGTAGCAACAAACAGGGTGATAAATTTTTCGCCCTTGGTTATCTCCAGCACCTTACCGTTCAGTATATCAATAAACTGCTGCAGCGAGTATTTGCGGGTAAGCAAAATACGCATGTTGGCCTGAAAGTTAGCCATGAGTATAGCGGCCGGGATACCCTTACCCGATATATCGCTGATACAAAAGCCAATCTCGTTATCGTTTATCTGTATAAAATCATAGTAGTCGCCGCCAATGTTTTTGTGGGGCTTGTAAAACGCAGAGGCTTCTATGCGCTCGTTGTTGGGCAGCACACTTGGCACCAGCATATTCTGCATATCGGCAGCCAGCTTAAGCTCTTTCTGCATTACTAACTGGTCTATCTGGTTTTTGAAAAGCTTTTTGTTTTCGTTGGCCACCACAATTACGTTGGTAATGGTTTGAATAAACTTTAGCTTCTCTTCTTTGGTATCGCTCTGCTGGTCGCCAAAGGGGCCAATGAGTGCAAAGCCGATAGGTTCTTTTTTATGCGTAACGGGTATCAAAAATTCAAAGTCTTTCAGCAATTCATCTTTAATAGCCGCAACCGGTGTGGTAAACGTAAAGAGCGAAAACTTAAGCTGCACATCGTAGTTGAGGATGTTGCCATCCAGGTCGCCGGGTGTAATGCAGCCCCATTTATCGTCGGTCTCTTTTATAAAAAGGGCGATTTTGGTAACGCCCAACTGAGCATGCAGTATGTTTTCGTAAATGCGCGACAGGGCCGTAATGGGCATGTTGTTGTTTACCGCGCGTGTAATCTCGAGCAGCGAATCTATCTGCTGTTGTTTTACGGCCAGCAGGCGCTCGGTAGCCCCGAGGCGCTTTTTAAAAAAATCCAGCTCGGAAAATTGCGGTTGTGGCTGCGACATGCTCGGTGGTTAAGTCTGATTCTAATTACAGGCTGAATTTATTAATTCTATTACGTAATGCAATAAAATTAGTTTTTGGAGGCAGATTTGGAGGGATTAGAGTACCCGAAGACAGAACAGGCGGCTCGTACGGGGCGCAATTAAGAGCCTGCCGGTACTACTACAAACAGGGACCGCTACGCTGCTT
>DATGXP010000554.1:0-2062 GCA_035298845.1 Chitinophagales bacterium | reverse complement strand
GCCTGCCTTGCGCAATACCCCCGTGGCTATTCTCACAGCCATGAGCAGCCAGGAAAGTGAAGCTGCCTGCCTGGAGGCTGGTGCTAATGAATACATTAATAAGCCTATCCGCCCCAAGCTATTACTTACCCGCCTGCAAAGCCTGCTAAAAAAAGATGAACAAGAAAACGGCCGCACCAGCATGAAGGTGGGCACCCTGGAGGTAGACCGCGAAAAGTATATTGTAATCTGCGATAAAAAGAAGATAGACCTGCCCCGCAAAGAGTTTGAACTGCTTAGCCTTTTGGTAGCCAAGCCCGGCAAAGTTTATCGCCGCGATGAGATAAAAGCCATGGTATGGAAAAACGACTCGCAAAGCGACGATAGAACCATAGATGTGCACATTTACAAACTGCGTGAAAAAATAGGCGAGCGCTATATAAAAACCGTAAAAGGCATTGGTTACAAGCTTGATTATTAACGATTTTGGAATGCGTTTGGATTTTCAAAAAGTGCTATTATCTTTGCGCGCTCAATTAAAAGGATAAAGAACATGCAAGTTACAGCCGAAGTAAAAAAATCGTTGTTTAAACAATATGGTGGTTCAGAGAAGAATACAGGTTCTACAGAGGCGCAAATAGCCCTGTTTACCGAGCGTATTAACCACGTAAGCCAGCACCTTGGCACCAATAAGAAAGACCATAGCAACACACGCTCTCTTATCCGTATGGTAGGCCAGCGCAGAAAGCTACTTAACTACCTTATGAAAACAGACCTTATGGGATACCGTAAGCTGATAGAAAAATTGAACATCAGAAAGTAATTTATACCGTGAAAGGATGGCTTGCAAAGCCATCCTTTCGCTTTTTTATATAACCAGAAACAAGGCATAAAACCTCATTTTCAGGCGCTTAAAAAGCAAAAAAGTCCGGCACACCTCTGGCCCGGCGTAAAATAACAACGAGGCGATGAAAACGTCCGGGTAGGTTTTGGGATGGACCCTGACGATAAACTAAACAAGGCAAATTGCCTTCAGCCCCGCCAAAAGCAAATTAGACGATTAAACAATTCGTCGATTAGACAATTAAAAACGACCTCATTATTAAAGCATTAGATTTGAATGTTAGCACTGCTAATCATAATAGTCTAATTGTCACATCGTCAAATTGTCTAATAAATTCCCTTGTATCCAATAAAAAACAATAAATAAAAAGATGAACATTATCAAAAAGACAATCGACCTTGGCGGCGGACGTACCGTAGAGATCGAAACCGGCAAACTAGCCAAGCAGGCCGATGGTTCTGCCATGATTAAATACGGCAACACTATGTTGCTGGCAACCGTGTGCGCTGCTAAAGACGCTAAAGATGGCGTTGATTTTATGCCACTAACGGTTGAATACCGCGAAAACATGGCTTCGGTAGGCCGTATACCGGGTAGTTTCTTCAAGCGCGAGGCACGTGCCAGCGATGATGAGATATTGGTAAGCCGCCTGATTGACCGCGCGCTTCGCCCTCTGTTCCCGGAAGATTACCACGCCGATGTGGTGGTGCAGGTTACCCTTGTATCGGGCGACCTTAACGAACTGCCAGATGCATTTGCCTGCTTAGCAGCTTCTGCAGCTTTGGCTGTTTCCGATGTGCCTTTCAATGGCCCGATATCTGAAGTGCGCGTAGCTAAAATTGATGGCCAATTGGTTATCAACCCGACTAAAAGCGATAACGAAAGAGCTGAGATAGATTTGATAGTAGCCGCCAGCGAGCAGTCTATTGTAATGGTAGAAGGCGAAATGAACGAAGTGAGCGAAACAGAAATGGTAGAAGCCATCATGTTTGCACACGAGTGGATTAAGAAACAAGTGGCTGTGCTGAACGAACTGCAGGTAGAAACCGGCAAAACAGAAAAGCGCGCTTATGTACACGAGAAGCATGATGAAGACCTTCGTGCCCGCTTAAACGCTTTCTGCTATGATAAATGCACTGTGGTAGCTGCCAGCGAAAATGCTGACAAGAAAGCACGCAGCGCGGCTTTTAAAGCTATTAAGGAAGAGTTCCTGGCTACGTTGACCGACGAGGAGAAGAA
>DATGXP010000553.1:0-3050 GCA_035298845.1 Chitinophagales bacterium | reverse complement strand
GGCTACCAGTACTGCCGATGCACCAAACCAAAACTTAGGGGCCTTGAAGAAAGGCGTCTTAACCGCCTTATAGCTTTTCATCAGCTGGTTAAAATCGCCCTTGCTGGTAAGGTCTGCATCGGTAAGCGGCGGACGGTTCATATTTATTTTAAAATTTTTCATTGTATAAAGAGTATTGAATAATGAGTGTTTTGAAATAAGACAAATGCTACTATCGGCTTATAAAGCCATCTTCTTCTCCAGTATGGGTTTTAGTTTATCAAGTATGCGGTACAGTTTCATTTTGGCATTGGCTTCGGTTATATTCAGTATTTCGCCAATCTCTTTAAATGCACGTTTTTCGAAAAAACGCATTTCTACCAGCTGAAAATCTTCTTCATCAAGCCCGGTAAGGGCATCCAGCAGTATGCTCTCTTTTTCTTCTACGCCGCCCTCATTCATTTCTTCCACTATATCCTTCAGGTGTTTTTCCTCCAGGTTTACACCGCGCTGCTTTTCGTTTTTTCTAAAGGCCTGGTTAAGCTCATTGATGGCAATGCGGTATAACCAGCTGCTGAACGGGAAACCCCGCAGCTCATATTTATTGAGCGACAGCATAGCCTGCAGAAAAACCTGCTGGGTAATGTCGTAGGCATCATCTTTAGTAGTTACACGCTGATACACAAACTTCAATATCTGTGTATAGTATTTTTCGTAAAGGGGCTGAAACTTATCGCGGTTTGCCTGTGCCGCCAGTATCAGCTTCTCCTCCTCGGTTAAAATTTTAGTTTCTATTCCCTGCATGTGTTGCGCGGTTAATATGGTGGTTATTGCCTGCATTCGGTTGTATAATACAGGCGCGATTTAAAAGTAACAGAATAGGGAAATAAATATTGCGATGCGTTTGTATTTATGAGGCTTTAGCCTCTGTTTAAAAAAGTATCTATTCCGATTATCTCATTGCCGTCTGCTTCAGCGGACGGAGAATGGCCGGTAAGAAAACCTTTTATAAGGCCCTATTTTTCACATTTTGCTGTTTCCAAGTTTATATTTTTGCGACCTTAAATTTTGATACTATCAGGTGAAAAATTTTGCACTTCATTTTTTTATTTGCTTGTTATATGCAGCCTGCGGTTCATCGTCGGTTTATGCCCAAAATGCTCCCAAATACACCCTTAGCGGCTATATAAAAGATGGCAGCAATGGTGAGAGCCTGTTGGCCGCCAGCGTATATGCTCAGGAAATTGCCAAGGGCACCAATACCAACGAATACGGTTTCTACTCTATTACCCTACCATCTGACACCTACACCATTAAAATCACTTACGTAGGCCTTGCCACACAGGTAAAAACCATAGTGCTGGATAAGGACGTACGATTGAATGTAGAGTTAGGTACCACCGCTACCGAAATACAGGAGGTGGTGGTTACCGGCGAAAAGAAAGGCGCTAATGTAGAAAGTACCGATATGGGCCGCCAGGAGCTGAAGGTGGAAGTTTCTAAAGCCCTGCCTGCTTTGTTTGGCGAGGTAGATATTTTAAAAACAATACAGCTATTGCCGGGCATTATGGCATCGGGCGAGGGTAACTCAGGCTTTTATGTGCGCGGTGGCGGTCCCGACCAGAACCTGGTATTGCTGGATGATGCCGTGGTATATAACACAGGCCACTTGTTCGGTTTCTTTTCGGTATTTAACAGCGATGCCGTAAAAAGTACTACGGTAGTTAAAGGCGGCATGCCTGCTGAGTATGGCGGACGTATATCTTCGGTGGTAGATGTATCGATGAAAGAAGGTAACATGAAAAAGTGGAATGTAGAGGGTGGACTTGGCCTTATATCGTCGCGCCTTACCATACAGGGGCCTATCAAAAAGAATAAGTGCTCTTTCATTCTATCGGGCCGCCGTACGTATATCGACCTTATTATGAAACCCATTTTACCTAAAATTGGTGATGGGGAGTTTGCCGGTAATGAGTATTATTTCTACGACATAAACGCCAAAATAAACTACGTGGTAAACGACCGCGACCGCCTTTACCTGAGCGGTTACTTTGGGCGGGATGTGTTTAATTTTAAAGATCCCAGCGGTATATTCAAGCTTAACTTTCCGTGGGGTAACTCTACGGCTACCTTCCGCTGGAACCACCTCTTCAGCGATAAGCTGTTCCTTAACACCATGTTTATTTACAACGATTTTGGGTTTAAAGCCAACACCGCTTTTCAGGATATAAAGTTTGCACTTAACTCAAGCGTAAAGGAGGCTACTGCCAAAATGGATTTTGATTATTCGCCACTGCCCGGCCATGCTATGAAATTTGGCCTGCAGTATAACTTTCACGTATTTACGCCTTACACGGCCTCGGGCAATGCAGGCGGGGTTGACCTTAAAACCACTAACCAGGAAAAGAAATTTGCGCATGAAACTGCCCTATATTTCCTCGATGATTTTGAAGTAAACAGCTGGCTGAAGATAAACGCCGGTGTGCGTGGCTCCATCTTTACGTTTATGGGGCCGTTTAGTAAAACCGTATTCCGCGATGGACGCGCTATAGATACACTGAGTTACAAACCCGGCCAGAACATTAAAACCTATTGGGGTATAGAGCCGCGCTTGTCTATGCGCTTTAAGGTCAGCAAAAATTCGTCTATCAAGCTTGGAGCTACTATGAACCAGCAGTATGTGCATTTGGTGTCTTCATCCACCACTACGCTGCCTATCGACCTTTGGGTACCCAGCACTGCTGTAGTTAAACCGCAGATCGGCGCACAAGGCTCTATCGGTTACTTCCATAATTTTAAAGATGATATGATAGAGACCTCGGTAGAGGTTTATTACAAGCACCTTTGGAACCAGATTGAATATGGCGAAAGTGCCGTGGGCAACATTACTATTGATGTAGAAGACCAGTTCACCTTTGGCAAAGGCTGGAGTTACGGTGCCGAGTTTTTCGTAAAGAAAGCCAAAGGCAAATGGACGGGATGGATAGGTTACACGCTGGCATGGACCTGGCGCAAGTTTCCTGAGATTAACGGCGGCAAGCCCTTCCTGGCCCGTTACGACCGTAGGCATG
>DATGXP010000552.1:0-9137 GCA_035298845.1 Chitinophagales bacterium | reverse complement strand
GGAAGTGCTGCGAGCCAAAGAAACCATCGGCCGAGAACGGCCCTACTACCAACATACCTTTTTCTTTAGCGCGGTTTACAGCCGGCGCTATTATGTCCTTCTCTTCTTTACCCAATAATGAGTTATCGCCGGCGTGTGGGTTAAGGCCCAATACCGCTATGCGCGGACGGCTGATAAGGAAATCCTGTTTAAGTGTATTGTTAAGCACCTCCAGCTTGGCCAGTATCAGGTTGATATCAATTTTGCCGGTTACTTCTTTCAGCGATACGTGATTGGTTACTAAACCCACGCGCAGGCCATCATCTACCAATAACATCATCGAGTTCTCGTTACCCGCTGCCTGCGATAGCAATTCTGTCTGACCTTTAAAATCGGGCAGGTGTTGGCTGATGGTGCTTTTGTTTACCGGCCCGGTAACCAGTACATCAATCTTCTTTTCTACCAAATCTTTTATGCCTGCATTTAAACAAAGCAAAGCGCGCGAGCCGCCTTCGCTGGTAAGTTCACCCGGCTGTATCTGCACATGCTCTGTCCAGCAGTTGATAATGTTAGGCAGCTTTGGGCTCAGTGCTTCGGTATCGGTTACTTCCTGTATGTTGAAGTTCTGTATCTTAAGCAGCTTGGCGTAGTGCGATATAATACTCTTCTGCCCATAAACCACTACCGAGCAGTATTTGTAAATACGCTCATCCTGCAGCACTTTAATTATTACTTCAGGGCCTATACCATTGTAATCGCCTATTGTAATGCCTACTCTGTATTTGGGTTGGTCCATGGGTTGCTTGTAGCTTTAGTAGTTCTTTAAAAAATCGGTAATCAAACGCACGCCATACGCAGTGCCATATTTGCCTTTGTAACTGTCTTCGCTCATCAGGTAAGCGGTGCCGGCTATATCAAAGTGCATCCAAGGGTAGCTGGTAAAGTGCTCCAGAAATTTACCGGCAGTGATACTGCCCGCCTCTGGCCCGCCCACGTTTTTAATATCGGCTACATCGCTCTTTATCAGGTCGCCGTATTCGTCCCACAGCGGAAACTCAATCAGGCGCTCGTATGTATTGTTAGCACTGGTTAGCAGCTTGCTTTTTACACCATCGGCTGCCGTGCCCATAAACGGTGCGGCTATACTGCTGGTAGCTGCCTTGGCTGCACCGGTAAGGGTAGCAAAATCAAACACCAGTTCCGGTGAATATTTTTTGGCATAGTGCAGTGCATCGGCCAATATCATACGGCCTTCGGCATCGGCGTTCAGCATCTCTACATTCAGTCCGCTCATCATGGTTACCACATCGCCGGGCACATAGGCATTACCGCCCGGGCGGTTATCGGTAGCCGGTATCAAGCCCACTATATGCACCGGTAGTTTCAATAAGGCAGCGGCTACAAACACACCTGCTACCAATGCTGCACCGCTCATATCGCACTTCATCATATCCATGCTGTTAGGCGTAGGTTTCAGGCTAAGGCCACCGGTATCATACACCACCCCTTTACCTACCAGTACCACCGGCTTCTTGTTTTTAGCCTTAGGGCCTTTGTATTCCATAATAGTAAACGTAGGCGGGTCTACACTGCCCTTGTTTACCGATAGCAAGCCACCCATTTTAAGCTGCTCTATCTTCTTTTTGTCGAATACCGTTACGCTAAAGCCGTACTTTTTACCAGCGCCCTGTATATCTTTCGATAGTTGGGTGGCCGTTAGGTACGATAGCGGCTCATTGATAAGCGTGCGCGCAAAAAAGTTAGCGGTTACTACTTTGCTTACCTCATCCAGCGCATTCTTATCGGCCGACCTGGCATCAAAGTGTAAGGTAGCCAGCGATTTTTCGCGCTTCTCTTTGGTTTTATATTTCAAAAACTCGTAGTTGCTCAGGGCAGCGCCTTCGGCAAAGGCAGTTGTAAGCCCTGCATGGCCCGATGCATTCAGCACAGAGGCTTCTTTTATCTTTTTACCGTTCAGGTATTTGTTGATGGCGTTACCGGCTTTGCGGGCGCTTTCCAGCGCTTTAAACTCTTCTTTACTGGTATCAATTTTAACCACGCTCAGACTGCGGCCCTCGTACTGCTGCTGAAATACGGTATTCCCCTTTTCGCTAAAAAAGCTTTCGGCCTCAGCGGCTATGGGCTTTGCCAGCCCTATCGAGCTGAGTTTAGTCTTTTCATCAATTAGTACCACGTTGTGGTTATAGGTTGTATAGTCCTTACACAGAAGCAGTTGTAGCGGCATGCATATTAATTTAAGGTTGCTAAAATATAAAAAGGCAAATGCCTTAAACTTAATATTTAGGGCGATAGGGCCCGGCCGGCCTAAATAGCGGCACCACCCTCGCCTGGCGGGCTGCCGGTGTAAAAGCACTGCCAGGTTAACGGCCCGCCGCATAGCTGCTGTACCACCCGCGTAAGAAAGGCTAAACGCAAGTAACCCGAGTAAAGAATCCGGACTTAGAAATGGATTTTAAAAAACCTCCATTTTTTGAAAAATGGCTACCCCCCTACCTGCTTATACCGTTGGTTTTGAGCAGAATAAAAATTGAAGTGGCTACCCCACCCTACGCCCAGGCACCATAAATTTTTACCTGAAAATGGTAATGACATTACTACAGAAACACAACACACACCTTATGTAAAGAGCAGTATTAGCCTAAGCTAATACTGCAAAAGTAGGAGGTATAAAAATGATAGCCCGGTGAAATAATATGCGATTACCGGATATGGTAAGGAGATTACCGGTGGTAGTAATGGCATTAAACGCATGTATGGCATTGCAAATGCCTAAACCATGGCATATGAATAGGGTATTAAATAAACCCTGTGATTGAATTTGGTTATTAAATAATAATCATACATTTAACCTATCAATTAAAAAACTAATAGAATGCTAAAATCTAAATTGCTACTTGTTGCCGGCGCCTTTATTGCCATGTGCTTAATAACCGGTATAAGCGGGTGCAAAGAGAACGATACATTGCCACAAACCTGCTCTAATGGGGTATTGGATGGTGACGAAACCGGTATCGACTGTGGCGGAAGCTGTACGGCCTGTGCTGCCTGCAATACCTACCTGCCGTTAAAGTTAGGTAACAAGTGGATTTATTACCGGTTTTCGGATAATTCTTTCCAGGGTGTTTTAACCATAGTGAAAGATACGGTGATTAACGGCTCAACATTTTTTAAAGTAGAGCGTACAGATACTGCCAACAATTACTACGATGGGCTGGAAGTGTATCTCAGAAATTCGGGAGGCGATATTTTTGAAATTTCGGTGGATGGGTTCGACCTTTTTTCTAACAGCCAGCAAAGTTCAGGGAATGAGCAGTTAATATTAAAAGAGAATGCTGCCGTAGGCGATAGCTGGACCGCTACCACAGGCATTACCCGTAGCATTATAGAGAAGGGCGGCACCCTGATAGTTAACGGGCGCACATATACCGATGTAGTGCGGGTGAGAGAAGTATATAATTCGCAGGAATGCGATTATTGGTATGCCAAATGTGTTGGCCTTATACAACAGAGGGTCAGCTCTCCTAACTTGTTAATCGATTACACGATTAATTAGGCGCAAAACTCTATTTGTAATTGGCTGGTGTTGCTTTCTCGGGCACAAGTAGCTTTTGCGGGAACGCTGGTCTACATTACTGTTAAATCGCTGCTTTAACTGCTCGGGTTGTTGATTCCCCATCTGAACTTGGAACAACTTTTGCCAATATTAGCAAAAGACTAATACCATGAAGAATGACCTGACTCGCTTTATCGCCTTAACAATTCTGGCAAGTTCCTTTTTATCTGCTTGTAAAAAGGATGAAGTAGTAAATCCTGTTAATAACCAGCAGATTAATACCGCGGACCATCGCACCGGATCAGCCACCTGCGGAAACAGTACGGTGGTTAACCTTATAGCGGGCCAGCATATACCGGCAGGTACTGTTACAGTAACTAATACCGCCACCGATTTATTGGTAACTTATACTACTACCAATGGGTGGTATATTAAAGAGCTGCATTTATACGCAGGCGCTTGCGCAATGATTCCCGCTAATAATAGCGGCAACCCAATTCCCGGCCATTTTCCTAAGAGCAATAGTTTTAGTGGCAGCGGTACCACTACCCACACCTATAGTATTCCGCTTAGCAGGTTACCTGCATGCTATTGCATAGCGGCGCATGCGGTGGTTAGCAAACCAGGCGCGGGTACCCAAACGGCCTGGGGACAGGGTACGCGTATAGTAAGTAAAGGTAACTGGGCTATGAAGTTTGAGCATTGCACCCAACGGTGCGAACCGGTGCCTGATGGGTGTTCATTTTACCCCAACCCTCTCATTTCCAGCCCCGGGGCAGTGTGGCCTACGGCTACAGTAACTGTAGGTGGTTTTGTTTATACGCAAGCCCAGGCAAACGCAATTTACAACCAACCTACTACCGATGCACGGGTAGCATTTATATATATTGCTGCTATGCGGCTTAGTCTGACCACCGGAAACCTTTCGCCTTCGGCTGATGTGTGGGCAGATGTGGCCACAGTGGAGGCATGGCTTTCCACGGTGGGTAAACTGTCGCCTACTAATTTGCCAAATGCACCTGCTACAGTAGCATCAGCTATTGGCAACATTAGCAACTGGGCCGTCAATCATCAATGCGAATAAAAATGCTTTTTTATATAGAGAAAAGGCTGCCTCAACGGGCAGCCTTTTCTTTTTGTTATGTTGAGCATCCCGATAGCTATCGGGATTGCGAAGCGAAACATCTTGTATTGGCTGGTGTGTCTTTGCGGGCACAAGTAGCTTTGCTAGGATGCCTAGCTACATAATTGCGCAAAAGGGGGGCTAGTATTGTTTAATCACACTAAAATCTTGCACTTTAAGAATGGTTAAGTTGGTGTTATTCGAATCTGTCAAAACAACATAATCATTCATAAGCGAAACAAGTTTTAATTTCTTTACATTAGAGAATGTTTCACTAGTTTCTTTTAGAGTAAAATTTATCTTTCTGTAATTTTGGTTGTAATAAATTTCTTCCGCCTGAAATCTTCCAATACCAAAACAAATCATTGGGGCAAACAGTACTAACTTCTTAAAACTTCGATTATCTGAAATGTTTTCGAACTTAGCTTGAATCCATTCAAAGCTAATCAAAGTGTAGAAGAACATTATATACATTACCCACCTTAATACACCTATCCACTTAAAAATTATCCTATCTACTAAAACTACAATTAAAATAGAACCAAGTATTGTAACCCCAACGACAGCAAATTTTTTCCATTTAGGCTTTTCAGTTTTGTCGATATAGTCTAGTGTAAACGCAAGAAGTACAATTAGAGGAAAAATTGCAGAAACAGGAAAAAGAAATGAATTAAGGATATCGTTAAAATTAAATAGTCCTAAAACGCTTATATCATATCTTGACCAAAATCCTAATTGGTATAAAAACGATGAAAATGTAAAGATAGCTACAAGCCATACTCTAGAAAAAAGTGAAAATACTGCCATGAGCGAAAATTTAATATGGATGTATCAATTGTAAAATTCTTATATCAGACATAATAATACTATATAATAATGTTTACTGCTGTCAATAGGTAAACATTTCTTTACTCCTGCATCATAAAAGGGGATTGAAGTCGCTAGATATCACGAGACTTATGTTTGCTTGGCAAGTATTTATTATGTAGCATAGTATTGGTGGTAGTCTTCCGCCACAAGGGTTAACTACAGACGCCTATGCGTTGGAAGGCAGGGCGTTTAAAATATTGCTTTGATTGCATCTTTTTTTATTCTAATTATGGCATTCGCTGAGTCTATTTTGCCCGCTTTTTCCTTTAACAGCACAAATTCTCCCGCATCAAAAACAAAATATAGTGGTTTTGTTCTGATGACGTCAAAAGTATCTACACCTTTAAAAAGGAGAGAACAAGTTTCGCGAGATATTTCTCTCCGATTCAAATCAATTTCAACTTTATACTCCTTAGGTCCTCCAAATTCTCTGGACAGATTCGGAAAAATAGAAGACATATACTGAAACATGAATGAATTCAAGGTTATAACCAAAAATATAGGCATGTACCATTTAAGCATCCATTTTGTTTGGCTCATTATAAATATCGTATAGATTATTACATAAAACAGTATATCTAAAGTCCATTTTAATGTTTTGGGTAATTCTTCTCTAAACCATAATAAAAGGAAAAGACATACTCCTCCCAAAAACATAAAGAAAAGAATAAAAAATACTTGTGTTTTTTTAGTGCGTGCAAAATAAAATTCTTGAAATTGTCCTGTAAATAAATTGTGAAGCAGTGGCGCATAAAATATGATTAATAAAATCATTGTTGGAATAAGGCCAGCGACAAAGTATTGTTCTTTTATAGCTGGCAAATACCCCAGGTGATTTTCAGATGCATATAACGCCCATGTAACATATCCAACAATGTAAACTACAGAAGAAAGGCCTACCACAATTTTAAATACTTGCGACAATCCTTCGCTCGTGTAAAAAAACTTATTAAAAGCTCGATTAAAACGATATCGAGTTGTATTTGCAGGGTTAGTTTCGTCTGTCATTAGTAATCCAGTTGAGCAATAAAAAGAATAATTAAGAATATTCTAAAAGTTATCTTCTGCTTGAAAAAGGTTCATCGTTCGAATCTTCGCAGTCGTGACAAAAATCACACAAATTCATCAAGGAAGTATCAATATAAGTTCTTTTTACCTTGCCGCTCCACTTGTCAATTTCTGTAACCTGTTCTATTTCAAACTCATAATCTGCAATTGTAAATGTTTGTAGGGTTTTATATTTCTTTGCTGTTCTTTTACAACCCATTATAGCAAAGAGTAAAAAGAAGCTAAAGTATATGGCGGTTTTCATATGCAAATTTACTTGAAGTGTTAAGATGTGAACGTTGTTATTTTAAATCTACAGGAACATATTTGAATTCCTGCTTGAATAAATTGAAAATAAATGCTCTTGAGCTAGCATCGCAAAATGCCTTTTGATGTTTTGCTAGTTGAAAAACCGTATTGTTTTTATTGATACATATCTTCTTATCCAGAATTCCTTTAATAATGCTTGCATCCTCTGCACAATCAAATTTAATCTCTATAAAAGATAACTTAAGCAACTCGGACTTTACCAAGTCATCTCCTTCCTTATAATTATTAAGAATGAATTCAACGTCTGCTTTATCAAAAGCCACATGGCAATAAGTCTTATCTAGTAAAAATGTAAGAAATGGTTGGTTGTCCTTTATCCTTAGTTTGGTGAGTGCAGTAAAACAGTTGTTTTTCCATAACGTTTCGATTGGAATTAGTACAGATGACTCCTCACTTCGAATTTCTATATTTCTTCTGAAAATAGCGGCGCTACTTAACTCAATATCACGTTGCTCTTGAAATCCCTTCCATACCCAAATAAGAAGTCGAATAAGGGGATAGTATATAATTAGAAACATTGAAAAGAATGCAAAAGCTAATTCGGCCGCGTCATCATTTATGTTTTTATGTCCTAATATAAGTATGGTATAATACATAAATACTGACGCGGCTATTGGAACACATAGCCAAAGTGCAAGGACTAACCTATAGTATCCTAACGGGAGCACTTTTAATGGTCCAAGTATCCAATGGAGGGATGTTTCAAAAAATCTTTGCATGTGTGATTGGCAATGATAAGAATATTTGTCGCATTTATAATATGTTTAGTTACTCTCAACCATAAATGTGTTCTCTGTGTTTCTTCATGTATTCTGTGGTCAGTGGCAACTGAATTCGCTACTTGCATCCCCCAAATGCTCCGCTTTCCAGCGCATGGCGGTTTATACACGCACGCGGCCCAAATACTTACCGCCCCGTCCCGATGAAAAATCGGGACACCCTCCCGAGGCAAGCTCGGGACAGGCTGCCTAAAATAGGCGGGGAAACAAATACAAGATCCTTCACTTCGCAAAGCCTTGTTCAGGATGACAAAAATTTGCCAGGTGATTGTTATGGTATGCGCAGAGTCAAAATCTTTCAGTCTTAATACTCAATACTAGCTACTCAGTACTACTTGTCATTCAAATGCTCCGCCTTCCAGCGCATAGCGGTTTCTACCCGCACGCGGCCGCTGGGGTGGTCAAAGAAGAAAATCTCCTCCCACTTGCCGGGGTCTAGCTTGCGGTATTCCGATAGCATAATATCTACATGCGCTTCGGCATCGGGTTCGCGTGCGGCGTTCAGGCCAAACTGGTCGGCCTCCATTTCCTGCGTGCGTATCATGGTGTTGGTTATGGGTGTAGCCACAAAAAATATCAGGCTGATAACAAAGGCCAGCAAAGGCAGCCCGGCAATATCGCTCATGCTGCTAATGCCCCATTCGGTGCCCTTAGCCGCTATCAGTTTATTCAGCAACAGGTTTACCAGGGCAAACACTACAAATATCAATACACCAAACTCCAGCAGGCCTTTGTAAACGTGGTTCAGCACGTAATGGCCCATCTCGTGGCCCATTACGGCGCGTACCTCGGCCGATGTGCAGCGGTTAAGCAGGTTATCGTTCAGCGATATGCGCGTGGTGCTGGCAATGCCGCTTACGTTGGCGCTTACGCGCTTGCTTTGTTTGCTGGCATCAAACATATAGACGTTGTCGGCCGGTATGCAGTTGGCGCGAGCCATGCTTAGTATCTCTTCCTTTAGTTTGCCCTCGGTAAGCGGTTGGTATTTATTAAAGATGGGCGCCAAAAACACCGGTGCTATAAATTGTATCAGCGCAATAAACAACATAGCGCCACCGGCGCCCCACAGCCACCAGCGCGCACCGGTGCGGCGCAGCGCGGCATATAAGGCAACCAGCAAAGGTGTGCCCAGCACCAGGCCAATGGAAGTGCCTTTCAGGTTCTCTACCAGCCACTCGGCAAAGGTAAGGTTAGAGAGGCCGTAACTATGCTCGCGGTAATACTCCTGGTACACACTCATAGGGAAACTAAGCACCCACACCAGCAGCAGGTATAGCAATATATAAATCACATTCTGCAGGTTTTCGTTCTTTGCCTTCATAGCCACGCGTTTCATCCACCGGCCCAGACCGAGTTTTAGAAATATAAACGCAACGATAAAGCTGTATAGCAGGTTGAATACCTGCAGCCAGTAGCCGCCCTCGAAGTAGGCATC
>DATGXP010000551.1:0-2156 GCA_035298845.1 Chitinophagales bacterium | reverse complement strand
GGCCTGGCCGTAGTGGGTAGCCTGTTTGGTTTCCGTAAGGTGCTGGTGCCGTTGGTAGCGCCTGTAGTAACACCTTTGGTAAACAGCGCTACAAGTGCTATTGCTTCAAGGTTTGCATAGTGGGGCAAATATCCTGATTTTGAAGGATTAAGAGGCGATTGTGCAGCACAATTGACACTTAAATAACAAAAATATACGCGGGGCAACCGGTGATTTGGTAAAATGAAAATCCTTATCACCTTTGCCCCGCTTAATATTAAGTGAAGGGCTAAAACAGAGCTTATGAGCAAGGATAAAAATGTGATTAAGAACGTAGAGAAGCGCGAGGCAGGGGTGCTGGCTATGATGGAGCCGATGGAGCATGAACAGGTGATGTATTTTAATGATAAAGAGACCGGCCTGAAGGGTATAATAGCGGTGCACAACACTGTGCTGGGCCCCAGCCTAGGCGGCTGCCGGATATGGAAATATGAGAATGAAAGCGATGCGCTGTGGGATGTATTGCGCCTAAGCCGGGGCATGACTTTTAAGTCGGCCATAAGCGGTATAAACCTGGGGGGAGGCAAGGCGGTAATTATTGGCGACCCTAAAGCCAAGCAGACGGAGGCCTTTTGGCGCAGGTTTGGGCAGTTTGTAGACAGCCTGAACGGCAAGTATATAACCGCCGAAGATGTGGGCACCAGCACCGAGGTGATGAGCATAGTGATGCAGGAGACCAAGCACGTAACGGGCAAGCCGATATCGGCAGGCGGCAGCGGCGACCCATCGCCATTTACGGCGTACGGGGTTTTTCTGGGCCTGAAGGCCAGTGTAAAGGAAGCCTTTGGTAGCGATAGCCTGGAGGGTAAGAAGGTAGCGGTGCAGGGTGTGGGCCATGTGGGCTATACGCTGGTGCAGCACCTGACCAAGGCGGGCGCCAAGGTATTTGCTACCGACCTGCACTCCAGCCATACCGATGCGGTGGCTAAGGATTTTGGCGCTACTATAGTAGATGCGAAGGATATTTACGACCTGGATGTGGATGTGTATTCGCCATGCGCGCTGGGCGCCACGGTTAATTCAGACACCATTCCGCGCCTGAAGTGCCAGGTAATAGCCGGTGCAGCCAATAACCAGCTGGCCGACGAAAACCTGCATGGCCGCATGCTGATGGACAGGGGTATAGTGTATGCGCCTGACTTTTTGATAAACGCGGGCGGGGTAATAAACTGCTACCGCGAGGTGCACAACCTGAGCGAAACAGAAACAAATGCGATAACAGAGAAGATATATGACCATACATTGGATATATTTGCAAAGTCGAAAGCCGAAAACATACCACCGCAGGAGGCAGCTATTAAAATAGCGGTGGAGCGTATAGAGGCAGAGAAGGCGAAAAAGAATAAATAACCCATAACAATACTTGTAGCAAAACGTATCGTTCTTTTAAAATTTAATGCATGCTAGGAAGACGGAATTTGAGAATTAAGGTGATGCAGGAGTTGTACTCGTGGGAGATAGACCGCGATATACCGGTGCACAAGCTGCAGGGCCACCTGGCCGGGCAGATTGTAAAATCGAACACGCTGTACCTGACCAACCTGCTATACCTGGTAGAAGTATGTAACTACAGTATGGTGGACAAGGCGAAGCGCTTGGCCAAGTATATACAAACCGAAGAGGATACCAACGCCCGCACTACCATAGCTGCCAACAGTGTGATACAAACGCTGCAGCAGGACCAGCTATTTGTAAATGCGGTGAAGAAGGAGGGTATCCGCAATTATATATCGGACGATATAGTAAAAGACCTGTTTATAGAGCTTACCGGCAAACAGAAATACAAGGACTACTCAGCCCTTGAAAAGCCCACTCTGGAGCAAGACAGGGAGATTATCAATTTTGTGCTTAAGAAGCTGTTTGATACCAATAAGGACCTGGAGCACCACCTGGAGGAAATATTTATTAACTACGACGACGACAACGCCCTGTTGCTGCATGTGCTAAGCAAGTACATTGATGCATTTGACCCGGCGAAGGAGAATAACTTTTTCCCTGCCACTAAGGACTGGGAGGAGGAAAAGAAATTTGCTGAGCTGTTACTAACCCGTACTATAAATGAAAATGCCGAGCTGGTGGCTATGATAGAGCCTAAGCTGAAGAACTGGGATATGGAC
>DATGXP010000550.1:0-4348 GCA_035298845.1 Chitinophagales bacterium | reverse complement strand
ATGATACATGATAATGTAGGCAAAGGGCCGAAGAAGGTGAAGGGCTAAACCCTTAAATCCCCTTCCCGAGAAATCGGGATGAAACAAAAGGGGACTTAATACAAAAATTCAATCGTACTAGTGGTTGGCAATTATGGCTTTAAAAATTTCGCATAGAATATTCAACTCTAAAATCCTATTGTTTGGTGAGCATATCATCAACAAAGGGGCTATGGGATTAGCTGCACCGGTAGAGCAATACAACGGTATGTTTAAGTATGGCAGCCTGCGCGACCAGCAGGTATTGGAGTCGAACAAATCGCTGGAGCTGTTTGCTAACTACATTGTTTACCACGAGCAGATAGCCAGCCAATACGACACCAACCAGTTTTTAGAAGATATAGAAAGCGGCTTATACTTTGACTCGAACATACCGCAGGGTTATGGGCTGGGCAGTTCGGGCGCGCTGGTAGCTGCTGTGTATTACCAATACAATAGCTTTAAGAAAAAGAAGAAGCCGGTTAGCGAGATAAAGAATGAGCTGGCCATATTAGAAAGCTATTACCATGGTAAAAGCTCAGGGCTGGATGCTATGGTAAGCTACATGAACAAAGCAGTATTGCTTGACAAAGGCGAAGTGAAAGACCTGTTTGACCTACCGAAGGCAGAAACTCCGGGCATTAAAGTGTTTTTGATAAACACGCATATACCTCGCAGCACGGCACCTTTTGTAAACCTGTTTCTGGAGAAGTGCAAAGACCCGAAATTTATGGGCACTATTGAGAAAAGCCTGGTGCCAACTACCAATATAGCCATAGAGAGTTTTATAAATGGCAACCATGCACAGGTGATGAATTCGGTAAAACTGATATCGCAACTGCAATATGACCTGCTTCCCGAGTTTATACCGGCTAAGTTTAAAGAAGTATGGCAAACCGGCCTGCGCAGTAACGAGTTCCACTTAAAAATATGCGGTGCCGGTGGCGGCGGTTTCATCATTGGTTTTGCCAAAGCCGATGCCGACCTGGATGTATTGCTAGGCGCTAAAGATGTAATTGAGTTGATGAAGATATAGGCACCGACCACCCCGTCTCACCTTCGGTGAGCCACCCCTCCTTAAATACCGCCGCGGTAGCGGCGAAGGAGGGGAATCTAACAGCCAATACACTACCTAACCGCAAACCCAGCTTTCTTCATATCGTCCCAAAATGTCGGATATGACTTCTCAACCACTTCAGGGTTTTTTATTTCTATTTCACCGAGTAATGCCAGCGGTGCAAAGCTCATAGCCATGCGGTGGTCGTTGTATGTTTTTACCGGTTCGGCAGGAAATTTAAAATCCCCCTTTAACTGGTAAAACTCATACATAGGTGCATATTCAAAATGCACGTTCATTTTGCGCAACTCGGCTTGCAGGGCTGCAATGCGGTCGGTTTCTTTTATCTTCAGGCTGTCGATACCGTTAATGTTGCACACAATATTTTTAGCGGCAAACATGGCCGCAAAGGTTTGTGCCAAATCCGGATTACCGGCAAAGTTCATTTTCATTAAAGTTGGATAGCCAACATTTGTTTTTCTTATAAGCGCACCTTCACTATTGAATTCTGTAATTACACCAAAGCGCTTCATCCAATCAGCCATTTCACGGTCGCCCTGACTGTAGTCATCTTTCAATCCTTCCAAAAATATTTCAGCCTCATCCGCTAAAAATGCGACGGAATACCAATAAGAAGCAGAAGACCAATCGGCACCAATTGAAAACTGATGATTGTCTATTGAAGATTGCAAAGACAATACGCTTACAGCATTTTCCTCCCATTCGTATTTTACCCCGAGTTTTTCCAGCATAATCAGGGTCATATCTATGTAAGGCCGCGAGGTGAGCGATGTGGTAAACTTTATCTTTAAACCCTTTTCAAGAAAAGGGGCAATAAGCAATAAAGCCGTAATAAACTGGCTGCTTATATTTCCCTCTATCCAAACCTCATCATCTAATTTGCTAAGGCTTATAGGGTGTATCTCTAACGGCGGAAAGCCTTCTTTTTCCTTGTAGCGCACATCAAAACCCATTTCGCTCAGCGCATTAACCAGCGGGGCAATGGGCCGCTCCTTCATTCTATCCGAACCGGTAATTACTTTAGGCTGGTTAGCTGCCGCATAGTAGGCTGTAAGAAAACGCATGCTGGTGCCGGCATCCAATACATCAGCTACGCTATCGTTGCTCGTTAGTATCTGCAATAAATTCTGCGTATCGCGGGCTGTAGAAAGATTATCTATCTGCAGCTTATTTCCGGTCAGCGCATTAAGTACAAGGGCACGGTTACTCTCACTCTTTGAGCCGGGTATACGTATCCGCGTATTAATCTTCCTGGTAGGGTGAGAAAGCCACATAGTTTAAGAGGCAATTTCAGAATAATATTCTAATGAGTGAATTATCATGTCCTCTTCAACGAAGTTGTTAATAGAAAAGTTACCAATGCCCTGCAGCAAAGTAAAATTGATTTTGCCCAAAGTATTCTTCTTATCCTGCTTCATCAGTTTCAAAACGGCAGGAATCGCCTTTTTTTCTAAAGTTGGAAGGTCGGGAAAAACAGCCCCCATTACTCGTAATATCTGCAGGTACTCAGTACGCGAAAGTTTACCACTTAGCTCAGAGATTAAACTCTCGCAGATGATTCCTACAGCCACAGCTTCGCCATGCAATACAGGCTTTTTCTTAGCCAGAAAATAGCTTTCTATGGCATGACCAACAGTGTGGCCAAAGTTCAGCGCTTTGCGGTCCCCTGTCTCATATTTATCGGCTAATACTATCCTAGACTTAATAGCTACGTTCTTTTTTACCAGCGCGTTCCAATCTACCGAATGCAGCACATCGCTTTTACCGGTTAAACTCCTGAACGACTTTTTATCTGCTATCAGATAGTGTTTTATTACCTCAGCAAAACCCGAGCGGAGTTCAGCATGCGGCAATGTTTCCAAAAAGCCAGTATGAATAAACACAGCCTGTGGGTCGTTAAACAAACCTATCTGATTTTTAAAACCATTAAAATCTACGCCTGTCTTTGCGCCTACGCTGGCATCTATCATAGCTAGTAAGGAAGTAGGCAGGTTTATAAACTTGATACCCCGCTTGTAGCAACCAGCGGCAAAGCCCCCCAGGTCGCCAATTACCCCACCACCTAAATTTATAAGAAGCGCATTTCTATCCGCATTATACTCTGTCAGCTTTTTCCAAACCTGCTCGCAGGTTTTTAAAGTCTTGTTCTTCTCTCCACTTTTAATTTGGATGACAACATGCTGAGGCAGCGTGCCCTTTACAAGCGGGTAGCAATGTTGCAATGTGTTTTCATCTACCAGTATAAATAGCTGCGAAAATGAATTGCCGGATAAGAATTTTGAAAATTGTCTAAAAGAGTTACTTCCGGCAAAAACAGATGGTTGGTTGATAGACATGTTTTAAAACTTTCGCTCTAATATAACCTGTCCTATAATAGCGTTACGGATATCTAACTTAAAGGCAGATTCAGATTCCTCCACCTCTGTTTCTTCTACCGACTTAATTTTATAAATCCCTTCGTTCTCTATCTTTAATTTACCACGTTCAATTTTCTCTTCGTCGGTAAGGTCACGCTCATAGTTACCTTCGGCAAAAACACCTTTTTGCTTCTGATGAACCAACATTTCTTTGGGCTGTGCTTTAGGCTGTGTTTTTGTAACCTGTTTTTGTGCTACAATAGTTTTTGCTTTCTGCGCATCCTGCTCGGCCTGCTTACGCTTTATCTCGCGCATAATCTCATCCAGCGGATTAGCCACCGGTGGGCTAACAGGTTTGTATTCGGGCTTAGGGTTTAGCTCGGGCTCGTTAGAAGTACTGCTTTTTTCCTTCTTGCTCTCCTGCACTTTTTTACCTACCGAGTACAGAAAGTAGACGATACCAAGGATTATATAAATGATAACCTTAAACTCCATGGAAGCAAGATAAGAGAAAAATGGAATATTGAAATGCCAGAATACAGGCAAGCATTTAATTCACGTAAACCGTCTTAATATTTACAAACTCCTTCAACCCGTATTCCGATAGTTCGCGGCCAAAACCGCTGCGCTTTACTCCGCCAAATGGCAGGCGCGCATCGCTTTTTACAATATCATTTATAAACACGTTGCCGGCTTCTAACTCAGCAGCAAATGTTTCTGCCTTTTGCTTATCCTTACTCCAGATAGACGCACCCAAACCATAAACTGAGTTATTGGCGGTTTCTAGAGCCTCTTCTACACTACTTACTGTAATTACACTCCATACCGGCGCAAATACTTCTTGTTCAAACGAGGTTACCCCTGCTTTTACGTTGGTAAGTACTACCGGCGCTAT
>DATGXP010000549.1:0-5390 GCA_035298845.1 Chitinophagales bacterium | reverse complement strand
CCCAGCCCTATAAATTTTTTAGGGTAGCGCTCTATTATCTCAGCAATGTGGTCGTTCAAAAACCGCGATACATCCAGGCAGTGCTCCGGTTTGGCCCAATAGCTAAACAGCACCGGTATGGTGCTTAGCACCTGTACATCTACTTTGGTATGCTTGCACTCGTGAATACGCGTTTCGGCATCCCAGCAGTTGCTTTGTATCTCGCGAAAAAACTCATCGTCTTTCATCATCCGCGCGCAGCACGGCTTGTGATGGTCCAGGTGAATGAAGCCCGGATAGCCGAATTTCTCGCTCCAGCGGGGCAGGTGCTCGGGTATGATGTGCGTGTGTATATCAATCTTCATTCAGCCCAAATATAAAATTGATTTGAGAACGAAAGCTGGTATGTGCATTGCTAATTACTGTACAATGGTACTGCACTGGTAGGTCTGCCCGCTAAAGTTGTAATACAATTGAAAGGTAACGCGGCGGTTTGCCTTATCATAGGTGCCTTGTCCGTATACACTGGAACCACCACAGGATTGCTCGTTTATCTCAATAATATTGCCTTCATTATTGGTATCGGTGCGTATAAATGCAGTTACACTACTGCAATATCCGCCCATCAGGCCCGTAATAATTAACTCGTTGGCATTGCCGCCGCTGGAAGTAATAGATACCAGGTTGGTATTAAATGGAGGGGCCCCGTTACAGTTTTCAGAGGCAAAATTGTTAAGGTTGTAATATTTATCGGCGCTTCTTGTAAGACAGTCTGTTCCCTCATAACCATCGGGGCAATAGCAGTTACCCTGATAACAGTTAGTTCCGTTGGCACAAACAACATCATTGCAGCTTTGCCTGTCGCACGACGAAATAGTTATGAGCAATGCCGCAACTAAAAATATTTTTGCCATCTCCTTTATCATAACGTTCAATTTTTGGTAGGGCTAAAATAAAACAAGCAAGCAAACACCCATGAGAACTTTTCTTTTTTTGGCATTAACACTTTCTGGCCTGATAGCTACCGCCCAATTACCGGCATTTAATGCTGCCGACCAGCCCGAGGCACCAGATTACGCATTGGAGAAAAACTGGAGCACTTTGCCATTTCGCACCGATGCGGCAGATAGAATCCCCAAAAGCGAACAATGGATAAGCGACTCGCTGAAAGATGTGGACGTATTTTTTGTTTATCCCACCATCTACCTTAAAGGCAAAACATGGAATGCCGACCTGGAGAATAAAAAACTGAACAAGCGCATAGACAGCAAACCGGTACGTTACCAAGCGGGAGTGTTTAATGCCAGTGCCCGTGTATACACACCGCGCTACCGCCAGGCTATACTCAAATCATTTTCTGACACGGTAGATGGCCCAAAGGCACTTGCCTTTGCTTATGAGGATGTAAAGCGTGCCTTTCAGTATTACCTTGACCACTATAACAACGGACGGCCCATCATTATTGCATCGCACAGCCAGGGCAGCCACCATACACGCCGCCTTATAGCTGAGTTTTTTGATGGCACCCCGTTACAAAAAAAACTGGTAGCTGCTTATGTGGTTGGCTACGCCTGTAACCAGGATAGCTATAAAAAACTAAAACCCTGCGAAAACGAAACGCAAACCGGTTGCTACGTAACATGGGCATCGTACAAAAAAGGTTTTGAGCCCGGTGAAACTATGCTGGCCGGCAACGTATGCATAAACCCAATATCGTGGAACCGCGATACAGTGGCTATAGATGCATCTAAAAGCATGGGAGGCATTCTACTCAGCTTCAACAAAAAGTATGTAAACAATGTATCGGCACAGGTACATGGCAATATATTATGGGTTAAAAACCGCATGCCCATAATAAGCAGCTGGAACAACCTGCATATAGCCGACTATAATCTCTTCTGGTTTGACATACGCGAGAATGTAAAGAGGAGGATTGATGCGTATAAAAAGCAGAGGTAAAGGCCAGCCTCAAAAAAAGAGGTTCCACTTTTTTAAAAAAGTGGAACCTCTGAACTTAATATAGAGCTTTACTCTACCACCAGCTTGCCGGCCTTAATGTTTTTGCCATCGGCCACTAATAAGTAGTTGTATATAGCTTTTGCCAGTAAAATATTCCGGTAGTTGTATTGATATTGCCCGCTGGTTAAAGCAAACTCATCTATTAATGCACCCAACTGATTGTAAATGCGGATGCTACCGGTTTTAAACTGCAGGCCGTCTATTACAAACATGGTTTGCTCGTTGAATGGATTAGGCATTACCTGTACCGAAACCTTATCGAAAGCCACATCATTTACTGAGGTTAAACATCCATTATCTACATTGGCCAGTGGGTTATAGTTAGCACAGGTAGAATCCATAGACCCATAAATTTTAGCCACGCATGCACCGTTATCTACATTGGCGGCAGCGCTGTAGTTTATACAGCTGGTATCGGTTACACCGTAAACTTTAGCTACACATGCGCCATTGTCGGTATTTGCTATTGGGCTATAGTTAATACACGATGTATCCATTACACCATATATCTTAGCCACACACGCCCCGTTATCTACGTTTGCCAGGGCATTGTAATTTACGCAACCGGTATCTGTAACCCCATACACCTTGGCCACACAAATGCCATTATCAATATTCGCCTGCGGATTATAGTTGAAGCAAGATGTATCCATTATGCCATATACCTTAGGAGTGCATACCCCACCGCTCACATTCGCCAGCGGGTTGTAGTTCAGGCAGCTTGTATCGGTTATGCCATATACTTTTGGTGTGCAGGTTCCCCCATCTACGTTGGCTAATGGGTTGTAATTAATACAAGACGTATCCATTACGCCGTAAACTTTAGGGGTACATACTCCACCACTTACGTTAGCTAATGGGTTATAGTTTAAGCAGGCCGTATCCATTACCCCATATACTTTAGGCGTACAAACACCACTGCTTACGTTAGCCAACGGATTGTAGTTCAGACAACTTGTATCTGTAATTCCATAAACCTTTGGCACACATACGCCGCCGCTTATGTTAGCTAATGGATTGTAGTTAACACACGCCGTATCCATCACGCCGTAAATCTTTGGATTGCAAACACCACCGCTCACATTTGCCAGCGGGTTGTAGTTCAGGCAACTTGTATCGGTTATGCCATATACTTTTGGTGTGCAGGTTCCCCCATCTACGTTGGCTAAAGGATTGTAATTAATACAAGCCGTATCCATCACGCCGTAAACTTTAGGTGAGCATACTCCACCACTTACGTTGGCCAGTGGGTTATAGTTTAAGCAGGCAGTATCCATCACCCCATATACTTTAGGCGTACAAACCCCACTGCTTACATTAGCCAACGGATTGTAGTTCAGACAGGCTGTATCTGTAATGCCATATACCTTCGGCACACATATACCGCCGCTTACGTTAGCTAACGGATTATAGTTTAAGCAGGCTGTATCCATTACACCATATACTTTAGGATTACATACACCACTGCTCACATTAGCCAATGGGTTGTAGTTCATACAGGCTGTATCTGTAATGCCATAAACCTTTGGCACACATACACCGCCGCTTACATTGGCTAAGGGGTTGTAGTTTAGGCAGGCTGTATCCATTACACCGTAAACCTTGGGTGAACATACTCCACCACTTACGTTAGCCAATGGGTTATAGTTTAAACAGGCCGTATCCATCACCCCATATACTTTAGGAGTGCATACGCCGCCGCTTACATTGGCCAATGGATTATAGTTTAAGCAAGTCGTATCCATTACACCGTAAACCTTGGGTGAACATACTCCACCACTTACGTTAGCCAATGGGTTATAGTTTATACAGGCTGTATCCATCACGCCATATACTTTAGGGATACATACACCGCCGCTTACATTCGCTAAGGGATTATAATTCAGGCAGGCAGTATCCATTACCCCATATACTTTTGCTACGCAACCGGTGTCAGTATTAGACAGCGGGTTGTAGTTCAAGCAACCTGTATCCAGGCTGCCGTATATTATTGGCACACACGGACGCGTAATAGCCGCAAAGGCATTTACCTTTCCGTTGCCATATTCACGATTAGGCACAGCGCCGGTAAAAGCATCCTGTTTGGCTGTACATATAAGCGCCTCTTTAATTTCGCTGTAGCTGGCGCTAGGGTTTTGCTCAAGGTATAGGGCTACAATGCCCGCTACCACCGGCGATGCCATAGAGGTACCACCATTGCGCACGTGCTTACCGGTAACCGATACCTTCTCTGGTTGCGAATTGCTCAGCAAGCCGCTGATATAAACCGCATCGCCGGTGCAGATAGTGGTGCTGCCGGTAGCCATTACATCTGGCTTTACGCGGTTATCGCGCGTAGGGCCAAGGCTGCTGGTAGCAAACCGTTGGCCTACCGTTTCAAAGTAAGGAGAACCCAATAAGTTAACGGTATTGCTGTTGTAGTCAACATAGCTGGCCCGGTTGCTATAGTTACCTACCGTAATTACCTTATCGCTGTTTTGCCACGAGGTTACCATAGTCTTGTAATTATCGGGGTGGCGGTAGATCGGATTGGTTATTGGGCCAAGACTAGTTGAGCTAGTCATATCTGAACTACCCGTAAAAGCCTGGCTGGCCCATAAGTCGAACGTGCCGGCGCCTTTCATTTGCAACGTCCACAAATCACTTAAAGTTTGCATGTAATCTGTAGCAATCTCCACCTGGTAACGGCTTCCATCCAGCGCTACACGCATAAACACAGTACCCTGAAAGTTACCATTTAAATCAAGTACATCGTATACCGGGAACACATCATTTCCGGGTGTTGGGTTAAAATCTGTGGGAATGCTAAAGTAAGCGGTGCGGCCTTTGTAAGCACCACTTGCCGAGTGCAGGCCTATGGCAAAAAAGGCATTTTTGAAATTAGCTGTATCAGCCCAGAAATCAAAGTATGCTTCATCATAAGGTGCAATACGCTTAAAATAGGTATAAGTAGAATCCGGCTGTATGGGATACGAAAGGTGGAAAGGCACATTACCACCATTACCTGCCGCCGCTACTAGCGCGCGCCCGTTTTTGGCAGTTATCAAATTATCTATGGCCTGGCTGGTTAAGTCCAGCCCATCGTGCGAGCCCCAGTAATCGCCTATGCTGGTATTAATTACACAGGGCTTGCCAAGTGAATCTGCTTTCTTAAAAATGTAATCTACCGCATCTACCACCGATGCAAAAAAGTTGTTGCCATTGCGTACACGCACAGCAATAATATCAGCCTCTGGTGCTATACCGGTGTATTTGCCCTGGTGGGGTGTGCCATATACCGAGTGGCCGTTACCGGCAGCTATGCCCGTTACGCAAGTGCCGTGGCCAAAATCACCCGGCGGCGGCACGTGTGTACAAGTACCCGCATTAATATTGGCGGCTGTCCACTCAGT